>JALHNI010000016.1 GCA_022843605.1 Bryobacter sp. | reverse complement strand
CGCTCTTCCGATCTACCCGTGGAATAAGCCCGTCCCGGCTGGCCGCACCGACAAAGAACAGAATTGGCGCAAGTACCGCGAGTTTTCCGGCGGTCTGACCGCTGAGCTTGCCTCGCACCAGATCGACGTCGCTGACTGGATGTTCGGTTCCGGCCCTGAATACGTCGTTGGCGTCGGTGGGACGGACTACATCAAGGACGGCCGCGATATCTTTGACAACATCCAGCTCATCTACCGCTATCCTAAGGGCCAGAAGCTGATCTACACCTCGATGACTACCAACCGCCACCTGCCTTTGTTCGACGGCAGCCGGACCGAGTTCGGTGAAGTCATCATGGGCACCCAAGGGACCATCCACATCACCGTCGGCACCGACGATGAGCCCGCGTTGGGCATGTGGTTTAAGGAGCCTGCCCTTCCGACGGCAACCCCGGCCGGCAAGAATGCGCCCCCCGCCGCTGTTGGCGCCTCGCTCGTCAGCACCGGCAAGGGCGGAAAAGGTCTGCCGATCCTGCTCGACCAGCACAAAGTGCAAAGCAGCGACTCGTTCATCCAAAGCGAACTCAAGTTCGCCAAGATGTGGCTTTACGGAAAAGGCGTCATGGTGCCGGAAGAGGACTCGAACCCGGTCGATGTCGAATTGGAAAGCTTTTTCGATTGCTGCCGCACCGGCAAAAGGCCCCTTGCTGACCTCGAAGTCGGCTTGCACGATTCCTCCGCCGTGATCCTCTCGAACCTGGCGATGTACGAGGAACGGCGTGTCCTTTTCAGCGAAATGGATAAAATGGGCCGTACTCCCGCTCCCGCGAAAAAAGTCTAAGTCGTTAACAATAATCGGAAATCGGGCGAGCCAACCAAATGGTTCGCCCGATTTCCGCGTTTCTAGGGCATGCTAGAGGTGATGGCAACCAGCGAATTGGCGACTTTGGGCGGCGGATGTTTTTGGTGTTTGGAGGCCGTCTTCGATCAGGTTCGCGGTGTCGAGTCTGTCGAATCCGGCTACATGGGCGGGCATGTCGATCAGCCGACTTACCAGCAGATCTGCGGGGGCAACACCGGGCACGCCGAGGTCGTGCAGATTCACTTCGACCCCGAAGTCATCACCTTTCGCGAACTCCTCGAGATCTTCTTCGCTATTCACGACCCCACCACGCTGAACCGCCAGGGCAACGACGTCGGTACGCAATACCGCAGCGTCATCTTCTACAACACGGCTGAGCAAGTGGCCACCGCCCGCGCTGTCATCCAGGAATTGACGCCCACGTTCCCCTCGCCCATTGTGACGAGCATCACCGCCTCCACGCGCTTCTTCCAGGCCGAACCCTATCACCAGGAATACTTTGCGAACAACGGTGGCGCTCCTTACTGCCAACTCGTGGTGGCGCCCAAACTGGAGAAGTTCTACAAGTACTTCAGCGCGAAGCGGAAGTAAGCGGCACCAGCGCGCGGATCCGTTCGTCGCGCAGATACCGCCCCAACCACACCAGCACGCCGAACAGCAGTGCGGGCAGGAATTGGCCATCGGTTCTGACGTGCGTCGCAATCGCACCACCCAGGTAGCCCGTGCAAAGGATCGCGCCAAGCACCGCTGTGCGTGGGATCGCGTAAAGCAGGACCGAGACCACCTCCAGAACTCCGATCGTTCCGTAGCCAAGATAGCGCGAACTGCTGCTGAAACTCTGACCACCTAAGAACTTCATTGCGGCACTCATGGAAAGCACAAAGATGGGGATGGCGCTGACGCCCCAAACCCGTAAGTATCGCTTCATACTCAGGTTCCCTTTCGTAACGAGGGCACATAATGACCCTAGGGCACACCCCTGTTATCAACCACCCCTGTTCCGCTGTCCGTCACGTTCTTGACCTCGTCGGCGACAAATGGAGCGTCTTCGTTGTCGGCACGCTCGGCGATGGCCCAAAGCGCTTTAACGAATTGAAAAGAATGGTCGATGGCATCTCGCAGCGGATGCTCACCCTACCTTGCGCGGACTCGAACGCGACGGTCTGGTCACCCGTACGGTTCGTCCGACCATGCCTCCTCGGGTCGACTACGCTCTCACAGACCTGGGAAAAACCTTGCTCGATCCCGTCCCTGCCCTGGTCCAATGGGCCGCAGAGCATCGCCAAGCAATTGAGTACGCCCGGATCCGGTTCGACGAGGGAAATAATCCCCCTCTCCTCGATCAAGTATCTCGACAAGGATAGTGAAGTATGTTAAAACACTCTCATGCTCCGTCGCTTCACTCCCCTGCTCCTGCTCTTTGCCACCACCCTACTCGCCCAGAACGCCTCGATCTCTGGACGGGTCACTGACTCCTCCGGCGCCGTGGTGCCCGCCGCCAATGTCACCGTCCGCAATCCCGCCTCCGGCATTTCGTTCGCCGCCGAATCCAGCACTGAAGGCTACTACTCGCTGCCTGCGATTCCCCCTGGCCGCTACGACATCGAGATTGCGAAGACCGGTTTCGTCTCCATCAAACAGACCGGCCTTGAACTCGCTGTTCAGCAGGCCGCCCGTCTCGACGTCGTGCTGAAGGTCGGTGCCGTCACGGAGACGGTGGAGGTGTCCGCGCAGGCGCTCATTCTCGAAAGTGAGAACGCCACGCTCGGTCAAGTGGTCAGCAACAAGCAGGTGACCGAACTGCCTTTGCTCGGGCGCAACACCTATGCCCTGGCGATGCTGGTTCCCGGCGTCCGTCCGAGCTCCGGCGTGAACAACCTGGTGATTGACCAGATCTCCACCGTCTCTTACTCCATTAACGGCATGCGTTCCAATGCCAACGAGTTCCTGCTCGATGGCGCGCCGAACACGGCGCCGGCGCAGAATCAGCCCGTCATCAACGCCAACCCGGACATGGTGCAGGAGTTCAAGGTGGAAACCAATAACTTCAGTGCCGAATACGGCCGCGCCGCTGGTGGCGTCTTCAACGTCGTTACCCGCGGGGGCACCAACAGCCCTCACTTCACGGCCTACGAATTCTTCCGTAACGACAAGCTGAATGCCAACGACTTCTTCGCCAATCGCAGCGGCACCAAACGCGCGCCTTTCCGCTTCAACCAGTTCGGCGGCACGTTCGGCGGACCCGTCGTGATTCCCAAGCTCTACAACGGCCGCAACAAAACCTTTTTCTTCGCCAATACCGAGATCGTCAAGTTCGTCCAGGGCATCACCTTCACGGGCGTGCTACCGGATCCACGGATGCTGACCGGTGACTTTAGCCAAGCCCGCTTGGCGGATGGCCGCGCGGTGACGATCTTCGATCCTTCAACCACCACCGCCGCCGGCACTGGATTCACGCGCATGCCTTTCGCGGGTAACGTGATTCCGGGAAATCGCATCGATCCTGTAGCGCGCAACGTCATGAGATTCTTTCCTGCGCCGAACGTGGCGAACGTAAGCGCCCTCGGGACGATCAACTACACCCGCACCGATGGCAGCCGGGTCGACAAGACCTCCTACAGTTTCCGTGGCGACCATAACTTTACTGACAAGAATCGCTTCTTCGCCCGCTACTCATACGACGACACGCCCTTCAATCGCGCGCCGGCCTACGGGCAGGAGTTCCGGAACGTCGCGCCCACCGCGGGTCCCCAGGTGTTTACGCGTTGGAATACGGTGGCGGAAGATACCCATGTATTTTCGCCTAGTTTACTTTCTACCCTGCGCTATTCGGCGACGCGGCTGATTAACTTCCGCCGCCCCTATTCCGATAACTTCGACATTACTTCGTTGGGATTGCCGGCTTACATGCGCGAGGGAATGCTGGATCCGCTCTCGTTTCCGGCGATTGCGATTACAGGGCACAGCATAACGGGTTCGGTGCCGAATACCGTCGTCGGCGGCCTGATTGGTGGCACGGATCTTATCTCGTTCGGCAACACGACGCAATCTGTTCAAGGTACGTTGACGAAGATCCTCTCCAAGCACACGATTAAGGTCGGTGGCGAGTATCGCGTAATTCAATTCAATAACCTACAGGTTGGCGATCAGGCGACGAACTTCAGTTTCGCCCCCACTTGGACGCAAGGTCCGAATGCGACCGCTTCCAGCCCCGTAGCCGGACTCGGTCTCGCTACCTTCCTGCTGGGCATTCCCTCCGGTGCCGTCAACCCCGCGCCTGCCTTGGCCCTCACCAGTAAGTACTCGGGCTTCTTCATTGCCGATACCTGGCGCGCCACCACCAAACTGACGGTGAATTGGGGCCTTCGCTATGACTACGAAACCCCGCTGACTGACCGCTTCAATCAACTCACCAACTTCGACTTCCAGGCGCCCTCGCCACTTAGGGCCACGGGTTACGATCTGCGCGGCGGACTTACTTTTGTCAACGTTGGCGGGCTGCCCCGTGGCAACAACAACCCGGACCGTAATAACTGGGCGCCTCGCCTCGGTCTCGCTTACCGGCTCAACGGAAAAACCGTCATCCGCACTGGCGCCGGCCTCTTTTACTCCACGCGGATGGGGATCGGCGGCGGTGCCGGACCCTTCGGCACCAGCGGCTTCCAAACCTCCACCGCCATCCTCACCAGTCTGGATGGCGTCAATCCCAGCGTGAGTTGGAGTAACCCGTACCCGAACGGCTTCAACCGGCCCTCGGGGTCCTCACAGGGTCTTTCGACCTTGCTCGGCCAATCCGTTGGCTTTAACGACCGCGGCAACGTTATTCCTTCGTCGTCCCAATGGAACTTCAACGTCCAGCGGGAGTTGCCGGCCAAGCTTGTGCTTGAAGTCGGCTACGCGGGAAGCCGTGGCTACAACCTGGCCGAGGCCCGCGCGTGGAACCAGCTCTCGCCGGAGTATCTGCGGCTCGGCAACGATCTGCGCACCCTGGTGCCGAATCCGTTCTTCGGCCAAATTAGCGTTGGTCCGCTGGCTCAACGCACGGTTGCGCGCGCGCAGTTACTGCGCCCGTATCCGCATTTCGATGCCGTTACCGGCCAGAATAGCGGCTGGGGCGCCTCCACCTACCACGCGCTGCTGACCAAAATCGAGAAGCGTTACGCCAGCGGCCTTAGCATTCTCTTTTCGCATACCTGGTCCAAGCAGATGGATTACGGCGCTGGCCCATTTGCAGGCGAAACGATTGGTGCCTCCAGCGTCCAGGACAATTACAACTTACTCGCCGAGTGGAGCCCGTCCACGCTCGACCAGACGCACCGCTTCATCGCGAATGCGGTCTATGAGCTGCCCTTCTTTAAGACGCGCAGCGGCTTCGCCGGACGTGCTCTCGGCGGATGGCAGCTTGGTGGTATCTGGTCGGCCTTCAGCGGCGGTCCGCTGGGCATCACCGCGGCGACGAACAACACCTTCTCGCAAGGCGGCGGCCAACGCCCGAACTGGAGCGGCGTCAGCGCCAAGCTCGACAATCCGACGCCCGCGCGCTGGATTGACTCGGCGCCGTTCTCCCTCCCTCCCGCCTACACCTTCGGCAACGCCGCCCGCACCCTCGGCGGTCTTCGTTCCGACGGCACTGCGCAGATCGACATGACCCTGACCAAGAACACCCGCATCGTCGAGAAGCTGAATCTTCAGTTCCGCGCCGAGGTCTTCAATCTCACCAACAGCGCTCGTTTCTCGCCGCCCAATCAGGTCTTCGGGAATCCGCAGTTCGGTGTGGTGAACGCTCAGAACAATCTGCCCCGCATCGTTCAGTTCGGGGTCAAGCTGATCTACTAACTGACGCAAGCACGCAACCATGGCCGGGTGAGCAATCTGCTCATCCGGCCATTTGCTTTTACACCGCCCCATTCGTCGCCTGCTACGCTAGGCGCCATGAGGCTTCTTCTTGCGCTTTTCGTCCTTACCCTGAACGCTCAAGTGGATCCCCGGTCCATTCATGAGTGGCGCCAAGCACGCGAGAGAGCCCTACTCAGCGAGTTCATCCCGCTGGTCGAGATTCCGAATCGCGCCTCCGACAAGGCCAACATTCGCCGCAATGCTGACCTTGTGCACAGCATGCTGAAGCAGCGCGGCGTCTCCAGCCGGCTGCTCGAACTCGAAGGCGCGCCGCCGGTGGTCTTCGGCGAAATCTCTACGCCAGGCGCGAAGCGTACCCTGATCTTTTACGCCCACTACGACGGCCAACCCGTTGACCCGCGCGAGTGGACATCCCCACCCTTCACCGCTGTTCTGCGGGACGCCAAGGGGCAGCCCGTGGACTGGGAGAACGCCAGCGTGTTCGACGCCGAGTCCCGCCTCTACGCCCGATCGGTCTCCGACGATAAGGCACCCATCATGGCGATTCTGGCCGCGCTTGATGCCATGAAGGCCTTGGGTATCCGGCATCAGGCGAACCTGAAGTTCTTCTTCGAAGGGGAGGAAGAGGCCGGTTCACCTCACCTGGAGCAGTTCGCCAAGACTTACAAGGAGTTACTCGCCGGCGATGTTTGGCTGATCTGCGACGGACCCGTGCATCAGAACCGCCAGCCGTCGCTCTACTTCGGCGTCCGCGGTGTCACCGCGGTCGAACTCACTGTCTACGGTCCCAAGCGTGAGCTCCATAGCGGTCACTACGGCAACTGGGCGCCGAACCCGGCCATGATGCTCTCGCGACTGCTCGCCACCATGACCGATGGTGAGGGCAAGGTCTTAGTCGCCGGTTTTTACGATGAAGTACTGCCATTGAGCGCTGCCGAGCGTCAGGCCCTGCTCGCCGTGCCCGCTGTCGATGAGCAGTTGAAAGAGGAATTGGGTTTGGTGAACACCGATGGCAGCGGCGCCCGTCTGGTGGAACGCATCATGCTGCCGAGCCTGAACATCCGAGGTCTCGAGAGTGCCGGCACCGGCAATAGCGCGCGCAACGTGGTGCCGGCCAAGGCCACCGCTTCGCTCGACCTGCGGCTGGTGAAAGGGAACGACCATCGGCGGCAAGTGGAGAAGCTTCGGGCGCACCTACGCTTGCAGGGGTACTTTGTTACTGCGCAGGATCCGACGGACGATGAGCGGCGCAAGCATTCCAAGATTGCGAAGCTGACGGCGCGTGAAGGCTACAATGCCGTCCGGACCAGCCTTGACTTGCCTATCTCCCGCGATGTTATCGCGACACTACGTAAGACTTATCCGAATCTGGTTCTGCTGCCCGCGCTGGGCGGCAGCGTGCCGCTGTGGGTCTTTGAGCAGGAGTTACAAACGCCCATGATTGGGGTGCCGATCGTCAATCACGACAACAGTCAGCATAGTTTCAACGAGAACCTGCGCCTGGCGAATCTGTGGGAAGGTATCGTCACCATGGCGACGCTGCTGGCGATGCCTTAGCGGCTCGCCCTCGGCCAAACGACCCCCTGATCTTTCTTCGTCACCGGGGCCACGCCCCGGAAGGTGAACTTCTGCACGCGCTGGCCGCGGTAGGTCTCCGTCGTATAGATGTTGCCCTTGGAGTCGGTGGCGATGCTGTGCACCGCATAGAACTGGCCCGGCTGACGTCCGCCGTCGCCAAAGGTAGTGAGTACTTCGAGCGTGTCGCGCAGTAAGATATGCACCTTCATATTGGAGCCATCGGCAACATACAGATATCTCTGCTGAGGATCGCGCGAGAGGGCCACATCGAAAGCCGCGCCATCGCCCAACGTCGGCCGCGCGACCCAGCCTTCCTTCACGTAAGTGCCATCCGTCTTGAAGACTTGAATGCGATTGTTCGTGCGGTCACAAACATACAGCAGTCCATCGTTCGCCAGTGCGACGCCATGCACCGGAGTACGAAACTGCTTTGGCGCTGGTTCGTTGGGCTTGTAGGGGCCCAGATCCGTGTCATCCGGTTTATTGCCATAGGCGCCCCAATGGCGCTTGTATTTGCCGGTGTCCGCGTCGAAGACAATCACGCGCCGATTGCCGTAGCCGTCAGCGACGTAAAGCTCATTCGTCTTCGGATCTACCAGTGACTTGGCCGGCAACCGCAAATTGCCCACGTCGTTGCTGCCTTTGCTCTCAAACGGCTTGCCTAACTGCATCAGAAACTGGCCGGACTGCGTGAACTTCAACAGCATCGAGTCATGCACGCGGCCGGCGGCGGCCATCTTGCTTTCGTCGTGTGCCAGCGCCGCGGGCACCGAACCGCGCCCGTTGCCGCCGATCCAGACGTTGCCCTTGTGGTCGACATCAATGCCATGGTTCGACGATGGCCACGTGAAGCCTTCGCCGCTCTTGCCGCCCCAACTCGCAATCAAGTCACCGGCGGGGCTGAAGCCCAACACCGAAGGCGCGGGAGCACAGCACTCGGAGGCCTTTGGGTTCCAGGTGGCATAGCGCTCCTTTTCCTCGAGGGAACCGCCGCGATGGATGATCCAGACGTTGTCCTTGGCGTCGACGCCGACGCCGATCGTGGCACCGATCACCCAATGGTTCGGCAGCGGCTTGGGCCACATCGGGTCCACTTCGAAGCGCGGGGCCTGCGTGCCTGCCGCTTCTACGCTGGCTCGCTGATCGAGTAAGTACACTCCCGCGCCGAGAGCCGCGAAGGTCGCGACGAAGGCGGTGGCTTTGCTGTACAAGGACGCCATGGTCATTTTTCTCCTGGGTGAGCGTTCGCTATGATACACCCTTGCGAGCCGCAATACTCTTTCTACTGGCGACTTCCGCCTGGGCGCACGACGCGCCTGCGCAAGTCACCGTCCACGTCCATGCCCGCCCGGTGGGCCCGGCGATGCGCGTCCTTGTCCGCATCCCGCTTGAGGCGGTGCGCGACGTGGATTTCCCCCGCCTTGAGGGCGGTTACCTCGACGTCGCGGCACTCGCGCCTCGTCTGCCGGGCCTGGCCAAGGTCTGGGTTGCTGACCCGCTTACACTGTTTGAGAACGGTGCCGCTACGCCATCCCCGCGTATCGCCGCGACGCAGATCTCGATCGAGTCAGACCGGTCTTTCGCCTCCTTTGCCCTCGCCGACGCACACCTTCAAACGCCACTCCCCCGGAATCAGCAGAAGCTCTTCTGGAAGCAGGTGTTCTTCGACGTGGCCCTTGAGTATCCGATTCAAAACGCGAGCGCCGCGTTTGCCATCCGGCCGGCCTTTGCCAATCTGGGTGAGCGCGTCGATACGGTCCTGCATTATGGCGAACGCACCTTCCTGCTGACCGGTGACCCGGACGCCTTCCCGCTCGATCCCAGTTGGTGGCAGGCCACCTCACTCTTTGTGCGCCTCGGTTTCATTCACATCCTGGAAGGCGCTGACCACTTACTCTTTCTACTGTGCCTGGTGATTCCCGTTCGGCGCTTTCGCGCGCTCGTCTGGGTGGCCACCGCCTTTACTGCCGCGCACTCCCTGACGCTCATCGCGTCGGCGCTGGGCATGACGCTCGATGCGTTGTGGTTCCCGCCGTTCGTTGAACTGCTGATCGCGGCTTCCATCGTCTACGTGGCCTTGGCGAACATCGCCGGCGGTAGGGGGCACGGCACCTGGGTTCTGGCGTTCTGCTTTGGCCTGGTGCATGGCTTTGGCTTTTCCTTTGCGTTGCGCGAGTCGCTGCAGTTCGCCGGATCCCACTTGGCGGCGGCGCTGCTCTCCTTCAACGTCGGTGTGGAACTCGGCCAACTGGCGGCGCTCGCGGTCATGGTGCCTGCCGTCGCCGCGCTCTTCCGCTACGTCGTCGACGAACGCCTGGGCTCCATCATTCTTTCCGCGCTGATCGCCCACACCGGTTGGCATTGGATGTGGGAGCGCGGCGAGTTACTCCGCAAGTACACCTTTACGGCTCCGCTGCTGAACGCCGCCTTCTGGGCGATGACGTTGCGCTGGCTGATGGTGCTGATGCTGATCTGGGCCGTTTACTACGGCGTGCAACGCTGGCGTGAACGAGACGCAGGCTTATGACCATGGTATTCTGACCATAGTGGTTTCTACGAAAATTCCAGCCGGAGAGTTCAAGGCCAAGTGCCTGGCGCTGCTCGATGACGTTCGGGACGAGCGCAAAGAACTCGTCATTACGAAGCATGGCGTGCCTGTGGCCCGGCTGCTGCCGATGGAACTGCCGACCCAAGGCAAAGTAGAGTACGGTGGCCGGATGAAGGGCACCGTCGAGATTCATGGCGATATTTTTTCCACTGGCGAGAAGTGGGAAGCATGGGATGAGTGAGCCATTGCTGCTGGATACTCATGCCTGGGTGTGGTTCACGGTAGGACAACTCAAGAACTTCGAGCGCAGGACATGGACGGCCATTGAGCGAGCCTGCCAGCGCGGCGAATGTTTGGTCTCGATCATCTCCATTTGGGAGGTCGGCATGCTGGCGGCGAAGGGCCGATTGGTGTTCAAGTCATCGACCGACGAATGGACCAAACAGGCACTCGACGTTCCGGGAATGTCGCTGGTGCCACTGGCGCGGGAGGCGGCGATCGAAAGCAGCAATCTGCCCGGGCCTTTTCACGGCGACCCGGCTGATCGTCTTCTGGTCGCCACCGCTCGCCACCTGCGAGCCCGGTTGGTGACCGCTGACGAGAATGTGCTCAACTACGCTGGCCGCAAGCACGTCAATGTTCTCCCCTGCTAGCGTTGAGCATCTGCTCAATCCCGGTATGGCCGCGGCGACGGGCCCACTCGATTGCTCTTGCCCACTCAGGTTTTCGTGGCCAGTCGGGGCGGGCGCCACGCGCGAGCAGCAGTTCCGCCATGGCTGCCTGGCCGAACTTGGCCGCCCAGCCCAAAGGTGTGGAACGTAGATCGCCGTCCACAGCATTGACGTTGGCGCCGCGCTCCAGAAAGAGTGCGGCATTCGCGAGGTCACCGCGCCGGGCGAACTCGTGCAAGGGCGTCGCGCCCAGCCAGTCGCGATGATTCGGACTCATCCCATCGGCAAATAGTAACTCCGTGATGGCTCGAGTTTTCGCTCCCACTCCTACCTGCTTCGCGAGCCCCGGCCAATGCCGCAGCAGCAAGCGTACGAAGGGCTCGTGTCCTTCGCGCGCTGCATTTGCCAAGGCCTCCGGATTGCCGGCCAGTTTGGGATTCGCCGCCAGCGCGGCAGCCGCCGTCATCGTGTCGCCGTAGTAAGCGAGTATCTCGATCGACCGTGATGCGCCGCGCGATGCGAGTAAGTTCACCATCGCCTGATCGCCGTTGCGGATCGCCGCGCTCAGTGTGTCCGCAGAGCTTTCCACAGGTACGTTTGGGTGTGCGCCGTAATCGAGCAGCAATTCGACAATCTCCCGATGGCCATGGCAGACGGCGGAATGGAGGGCGTGCCCCAGCGGCGCGATGCCCTCTTCAGGCAGGTTCGGATCAGCGCCATGTTCGAGCAACAAACGCACGATTGTCAAATGGCCACCGCTGGCAGCGTTGCGTAGGGGTGTGCCGGAACAGGCATAGTAGGTCACGTAGGCCGAAGGCCGGTTGGCTGAGCCAGGATCCGCCTTCAGTAACTCCCGTACGCGAGCCTCGTCGCCGATGTAGCAGGCCGTACAGAGGTCGCATTCGGTTCCCAGCTTGCGCAAGTGCTTCAGCACATCACGGGGCGTCGCCTTCGTGCCTGCCGGGACATCCCGCCAGCCGCGATAAAGATAGTCCCCATTCGTTAACTGGATGGGCCGCGCCCCGTCGAAGCGTGGGGCGTTGAGGTCGGCGCCGCGACGATGCAGTTCGTCGATGATTCGCGGTTGCCGCGTCATCACCGCCCAGTGGATTGGCTGATTTCCACGCTCGTCGCCGGCGTGCAACAGGTCGGGCGATGCGTCCAACAGTCGCTTCACGTTGCGCAGGTTCTTGTCGCGAATCGCCGCCGCTAGAATCTCCCCGCGCGACGAGATTCGGTACCGTGCCGCAAGATGTTCCCGGAGCAACTCCCGCATCTGCGTGTAGCCCCGGTCGCGCGTGACTTCGAGTAGCGTGTCATTTACCGCCAAACTGAGCGGATCTCCGGTATGGCCCAGCAACAGCTTCGCTGTTGCCACCTGATTCTCGCGCACGGCAAAGTCAAGCGGTGTCCGGTAGCGGTAGTGGCATCGGATCAACGCGGGTTCTCGCTTCAGCAAGCCCCGGATCAGCGGCACATCTCCGCGACGGGCCCCGTCCAGCATGGCCCATACCTGCGCACCGGTACCCGTGGACCACAGCAGGGGGCGTTCCTGGCGTAACTCCGGCGGGCGTCGCATATTGCTCGATAATACTCTCCATGACTCGCCGCATGATTCTGTTTCTGATCTTGCTCCCGGCTGCCTGGGCCGCGGGGCCCTGGAGTTGGCGTGACCTTTCCGAAGTGCCCCAGACCTTCGAGGCGCCCCACCATGCCGAGCCCGGGGTGCGGGCCATCTGGTTCGCTGGCCTGCCCTATCAGGGCAAGCCCACTCGCGTGTTCGCCTACTACGGAGCGCCGAAGCACCTGGCGGGCGAGAAGGTTCCGGCGATGGTGCTGATCCACGGCGGCGGCGGGACGGCCTTTGCCGAGTGGGTGCGCATGTGGAACGCACGCGGCTATGCGGCGATCGCCATGGACACGGTGGGCGCGGTGCCGGAGTTGGCCCAGGGCGAGAAAAAGACCTGGAACCCGGACCGCAAGCGCACCGAGTTTTCCGGACCGGCCGGCTGGGGCGACTTCAAGAACGTCGACCTTCCGCCGGCTGACCAATGGAGCTATCATGCCGTCGCCGCGGTGGTGCGCGCGCATTCGCTGCTCCGCTCGTTTCCCGAAGTCGACCCAAAGCGTATTGGCGTCACCGGCATCTCCTGGGGCGGCTATCTCACGTCCATTGTGGCGGGCCTCGATGCGCGTTTTCGTTTCGCCGCGCCGGTCTACGGTTGCGGTTACTTGGGCGAGGATTCCGCCTGGCTCAAGGATTTCGCCCAACTCGGCCCTCAACGCGCGGAGCGCTGGCTCGCGCTCTGGGATCCGTCGCAGTATCTGGGGCAGGCCAAGCTGCCGATGCTGTGGGTGAATGGCACTAACGATTTTGCTTATCCGCCGGTGTCGTGGCAGAAGTCCTACCGCTTGCCGAAGGGTCCGCGCACCCTTGCCTACCGGGTGCGGATGCCGCATGGCCATCCCCAGGGTGCAAAGCCTGAGGAGATCTTCCATTTTGCTGAGGCCATGCTGAAGAACGGCACTCGCCCCGCGCGCATTAGCGCTCAAGGCCGGGAGGGCGATCGGGTCTGGGTGCGATTCAACGCTCGTACACCCATCACAAAAGCGGAACTGGCCTACACGCGCGCCGGCGGCAAGTGGCAGGATCGCCAATGGGAGATTGCGCCGGCGGACCTCGACAAGAAACGTGCGTCCGCTGCCATTCCTGCCGGGGCCAAGGCCGTCTACCTGAATCTGTTCGACGGTGAGGGGCGCGTCGTAAGCGGCGAGCTACTTCTTCTCGAGTAGCGAGACGCCCTGCTGATTCTTCTTGCGCGTCAACGCCTGACCGCTGTACTTCGTGATCGTGATCTCGCCCAGGTAGAGGATCTTGCAGCCGTTCTCCAGGTGTCCGCCGAAGGCGCCTTTTTCGGCGTCAGCGAGTGTGATGTGAATGTGCGGCTCGCCATCGGCGATGATGCCGCCGCCGCCGAGAATCTCAAAGGGTCCCTTAACGGTCTTGAACAGATCTTTGGGCACGATGGCGGTGGACTCGACATAGTGATAGGTGCATTCGCTGACTGAGCCGGCGGTGATGAGCACTTGGCCATCGGTAACGCCTTTCTGTTTGATGACCTCTTTGATCGACTCGAGCATCAGGGCATTGCGGTCCAGCAGGACGCGGTAAACGGCCTGTACCTGGGCGGCATCGAAGACGCGCGGCGGGGGCGCGGTGTCGGCCGCGGCTAAGGTGGCGGCACAAAGAAGCAGAAGGGAAGTGCAGCGTGGCATCCCGTAATTCTCGCAAAGTTAACCCGCGGTTGCGCGGCGGCTCCTTACAATCGAGGAAGGATGCGTATTTCCCTCGCCGCTTTCCTGTGGGCCGCCGAGCTCTTTGCCCAGACTGCCGAACTTCGTTTGGAGCCGATCGCCACGGGCCTGACGAGCCCGGTCGACATTCAGAGCGCGCGCGATGGCTCCGGGCGCTTGTTCATCGTCCAGCAGAACGGAATCATTCGGATCTGGCGCGCGGGCGGGCTGAGCCCCACGCCGTTTCTCAATATCGCGACGCGCACTAACCGAGCGGGCGAGTGCGGATTGCTGGGCCTCGCCTTCCCGCCGGGCTTCGCCGCCAAGCGCCAGTTCTACGTGAACTACACGGATCCGCAGTGCCGCAACTCGATCGTCGCCCGCTATTCGCTGGCCACCGATGACACAGCGGATCCGGGCAGTGAGCGGATCGTGATGCGTGTCGCGCAGCCCTTTCAGAACCACAACGGCGGCCAACTGCAGTTTGGCCCGGATGGCTATCTGTACATCGGCTGGGGCGATGGCGGCAGCGGCAACGACCCGCAGAATCAGGCGCAGAACCGGCGCTCGATGCTGGGCAAGATGCTGAGGATTGACGTGGAGGGGGACCCGTACCGGGTGCCGGCTTCGAACCCCTTCGTGGGTGACGCTTCGATTCTGCCCGAGATCTGGGCAGTCGGTTTGCGGAATCCGTGGCGC
Source organism: Bryobacter sp. (assembly GCA_022843605.1). Taxonomy (GTDB): domain Bacteria; phylum Acidobacteriota; class Terriglobia; order Bryobacterales; family Bryobacteraceae; genus JALHNI01. Next base: position 54,396 of record JALHNI010000016.1, on the reverse strand, counting down.
TATTCGTTCGATCGCCTGACGGGCGACCTTTGGATGGCCGACGTCGGCCAGAACCGGGCTGAAGAGATCAATGTCCAGCCCGCCAATAGCCGCGGTGGCGAGAACTATGGCTGGCGCATCACCGAAGGTCTGCAATGCCGGCAAACACCTTGTGATCCGACGGGGACCACGCCGCCGGTGCACGAGTATACCCGGGCGCAAGGCGACCTCTCGGTTACGGGCGGCTACGTGTATCGCGGGCCGGTGGCCTCGTCGCTCACCGGCACCTACGTTTACGCGGACTATGTCTCGGGCCGAATCTGGGGTCTCGATGGCGGCTATCGCAATCGCCTGCTGCTGGAAAGCCGCATCAACATCTCTACTTTCGGTGAGGACGAGGATGGCACTCTCTATGCGGGCGACCATAGCGGCGGGCGGGTGCTGAGACTGGTGCCGACGCCTCTGGCGAGAGGGCTGACGTCGGTCGTGAACGGGGCCAGTTTTCGCGGTGGACTTGCGCCGGGTGGCGTAGCTTCGGCCTTTTTGAGGGGCGTGTTGCCAACGGAGGGTGTCACCGCGGCCAGCAGCTTGCCGTTGCCACGGACGCTGGCGGGCGTGCGGGTGCTGGTGAACGGACGCGAGGCGCCGCTTTATGCCGTGGCAAAGTCCGGCGACTTGGAACAGGTGAACTTTCAGGTGCCGTTCGAGACTGAGCTTGCTCCGGCGACGGTCCGGGTGATTGCAGGTGCCGAGACGGTGGAACTCGCTGACGTTTCCGTCACGTTGACCCGGCCAGGTGTATTCATGGCCAACAGCGCCCCGATCATCGTGCGCCACGCGGACAACACTCTGGTGACGCCGGAGCGGCCGCTGGTTGCCGGCGAGTTGGTGTATTTCTATGCGACCGGTTTGGGGCCCACCGGGAATCAGCCGGAGACCGGTGCGCCGGCCTCCGTGGCTGTGCTTTCCCCGGTCTTGGCTCTGCCGGTGGTGACGCTGGGCGGGCGTGAGTGCGAACTGCTGTTTGCGGGCCTCGCGCCCGGGTTGGTGGGAGTGTACCAGATCAATATTCGTGTGCCCGACGGCGTGCCTGCTGGTGCGCCGGTTCTCGACGTGGTATTCCGGTGAAGATGGCCGAATACACTGCCCAAATCCTGTGGACCCGTGAAGATCAGCCTTTCCTTGACCAGCGCTACAGCCGTCGCCACCTGCTGCGGTTCGACGGTGGGCTCGAAGTGCCGGGATCTTCATCGCCGCATTCCGTGCGCGTCCCGTTCTCCGACCCCGCGGCCCTTGATCCGGAAGAGGCCTTCGTCGCGGCTCTCTCCAGTTGTCATATGCTCTGGTTTCTGTCGATCGCCGCAAAACGGGGCTTCCGGGTGGACGGATATCAGGACTCGGCCGCGGGCACGATGACCCAGAACCGGATTTCCCGGGTGACGCTTCGGCCGGAAGTGCGCTTCTCTGGCGACCTTCTTCCAACGCGCGAACAGATTGTGGAAATGCATCATGCGGCGCATGAGGAGTGCTACATTGCCAGGTCGGTGAATAGCGACGTGGTGTGCGAACCGGAGTTCGTGGAGGGCGTGGTATAAACGGACATTCATGTCCACGTCTAAGTACGACCACGCCAAACTGTTTCTTGTCAGCCTACTCGCTTTAATGACCGCCGGCATCAACTTTGCCCTGAGGTCGAGTGTTGCCTCTGATCTGCAATCGACATTCTTTGATCCGCTCGACCGGTTGAGTTCCGCCGCGATGACCGGCGCGGTGTTGGGTGTGGCGTCGCTGGGCTTTGCCATTACGATTGCGATCGGGAGTCCGATGCTGGATTTTCTTGGTATGGGCCGCCTGCTGGCCCTGTCTTCTCTCTGCTTTATCGTCGGTACGCTGGGGGTGATGTTCGCGGGCGAAATTGCGTCCGGCCCGGCTGTGTATTGGGCAGTGTGGGGCGGGATGGTGGTGATTGGTATCGGCTGGGGACTCGTCGAGACGGTGATCAATCCGTTGACGACAGCGATCTATCCAAACGATAAAACGGCTAAGTTGAATACGCTTCATGCCTGGTGGCCCGGTGGCATTATCATCGGTGGGTTGATCGGCTTGGCGCTGGCGCAGGCCGGTGTTTCCTGGAAGGTGAAGCTCGCTTGCAGCTTATTGCCGGCTGCTATCTTCGGCGTGATGAGCCTGACCTTGAAGTTCCCGCCGACGGAGCGCGCGGCGGCGGGCATTCCGGCCAGCCAGATGTTTCGTGAGTTACTCAAGCCATTCTTCCTCGTCTGGTTTCTGTCGATGTTTCTCACTGCGGCTTCGGAACTGGCTCCCGGCCAGTGGGTGGACCTGGCGCTGTCGCGCACGGTGGGGATGCAGGGCATCATCCTGCTGATTTACGTGAGCGGCTTGATGTTTGCGATGCGTCACTTTGCAGGTCCTTTGGCGCATAAGCTCTCGCCGGTCGGGTTGCTTTGGATCTCGGCTCTGTTGGCTTCGCTCGGCTTGGTGGCCCTAAGTTTTGCGAATTCGCCATTTACTGGTTTTCTGGCCGCCACTTTGTGGGGCACCGGCGTTTGTTACATGTGGCCCACGATGTTGGCGGCAGCGGCGGAGCGGTTTCCGCGCGGTGGCGCTTTGCTGATGGGCCTGATGGGCACGGCTGGCAATTTATCCATCTTTCTGGTGCTGCCTAAGCTGGGGCAGATCTTCGATACGGCTAAGATCGAAAAGGCGGGCGGTGAAGCGGCGTTCAGTCAGTTATCCGGCCCCGAGTTAGAGAGCGTACTGAGCGCGGCGGCTTCTACCTCGTTTCAGGCCGTGGCGATTTTACCAGCGATCTTACTGATCGTGTTTGGCGCCATTTGGCTCTACGACCGGTCGCGCGGCGGTTACAAGCCCGAAACACTTTAAAGGAATCCTCCCATGCGCCTGTACTTGGCTGGACTGGTGGCGGCGAGGCTGGCCGCCCAGACTTACTTCAGCGTGCCGGGGCCGGACGCGCCCGAATTGGCTGCGTTCGGCACTTACAGTGTCGGCGTTCGAACGGTGGAGTTGGTTCACCCCGGGCAGGTAGATATTCTGCGCTACAGCGTTGAGAGTAAGTCGGCGCCGGTGGCGGATCGTAAGTTGAAGGTAGAGATCTGGTATCCCGCGACCTTGGCCGCGGGGGAGCAGGCACACACGGTTTACGAAAGCCAGATGGCGGGCCGGTCGGCGGGACGGCCGGGTGTCCCCACCACGTTTCAGATCTCCGGCAAGGCGAAGCGCGATGCGGTACCTCGGCAGGACGGGAAGTTCCCGCTGGTGATTGTGTCGCATGGCTATCCGGGATCGCGGACGTTCCTTTCTTACCTGACGGAAAACCTGGCTTCGAAGGGCTACGTCGTCGCCGCGATCGATCATACGGATTCTGTTTTCGGCGAGATACGGGCGTTCCCGAGCACGCTGCTGAATCGCGCGGCGGATCAGCTTTTCGTGCTCGAAAGCCTGAGCCGCCAGCCGCTGTTTCTCGGCGGCATACTGGATGCGGAGAAGGCGGCGATTGTCGGCTATTCGATGGGGGGCTACGGGGCGTTGGCGAGTGGGGGTGCGGGGTACAGTGCGCAATCGGCGCTGACGAGGCTGGTGCCAGGCGGCTATCTGGACGGATTTATTGCGGGCAACGAGAAGTTCGTCGGACGCCGCCCGTCGAATCTTAAAGCAATCATCGCGATCGCGCCTTGGGGGGCTCAGCCGCCGATGAACAGTTGGGACGCGAAAGGGCTTGAAGGGCTGTCGCTGCCGTCGCTGTTCATTGTGGGCGATCACGATGATGTCTCGGGCTATGAGCAGGGCGTGAAGCGGGTATTCGAGGGGGCAAAGAACTCGGAGCGCTGCATGCTGGTTTATGAGAATGCGCGGCACAATGTGGGCGGCAATCCGGCTCCCGAGGGGATCGGTCTGGATTTTGTGTCGCGCGAGAGCTTTGAAGAGCCGGTGTGGCGGAAGGACCGGATTACGGCGATCAATCAGCATTTCGCCACAGCATTTCTGGACCTGTATTTGAAGGGCGATTCGTCGCGCCTTGCGTATCTGCGGCCGGGGGTGAAGCGCGCAGGGGATGCCCCCTGGCCGGTGAAGCCGGGAGAGCAAGCAGGGGGCAAGTTCAGTGCCGGTGAGGCGGGCTATTGGAAAGGTTTCCAGCGACGGTGGGCTTTGGGGCTGCAACTGCACTGCTACGCAGCGGGGCAAGCGGCTTCGAACTAAGGGGCTACGGAACAAAGCCATTTTTCGGGTTTCTCTCTTGTTTTTCGCGGGTTAGGGGCTTGAGCGCGAAATCGGGGCAGCCGGGAAGGTCCGCCATTCTTAGGTTCGCAGGCGGAGTCAAGAATCAGGGGGGGATTGGGGCGTTCGGGCGGGGTGAAGTGCTTCAGGCAGTTGGATTTAGGATTATTTCCGGTTTTGGTGACCGGTGTTTAAGCCGAGAGCTCGACGATGGTGCGGGAGCCGAGGTCGTCAGGGAGTTGGTAGCGCTCGACGATTTGGATTTTGATGCGGCGGTTGCGGGCGTCGTTTTGGGCGAGGGCGATTTCGTTCTCGACGTCGGGGCCTTTGTAGAGGAGGGCGCGGGCGCCGTTGCGGAGCGCGGGGGCGAAGAGGGGAAGGGCCTTCTCCAGGGGGGCGACGGCGCGGGCGGTGACCAGGTCGACCCGCTGTTTTTGCAGCCACTCTTCGGCGCGGAGGGGGATGACGGCGACGTTGGGGAGTTCGAGAGCGTCAACGGCGGACTGAACGAAGCGGGCCTTCTTCTGGACGGACTCAAGCAGGAAAAACTGGGTGTCCGGCAGAACCAGCGAGAGAGGGATACCGGGGAAACCGGCTCCGGTGCCGGCGTCGGCGACGCGCCTGGCATTTTTGAAGAGGCGCCAGGGCATCAACGAATCCAGGACGTGTTTGATGGCGGCTTCGCGCTCTCCGAGGATGCGCGTTAAGTTCATGGTTCGATTGATCTCCACGATCAAATCGAGGTGCCGGGCACACACAGCCACGACGCGATCACGATGGGGCAAGTCTGAGGGGAGAAGCTGCGCGAGTTCTTCGGCGAAAGACACTTGGTTGGAATGAACGGGAGGGGATTGGTGGACCTGAACGGGTTCGAACCGTTGACCTCTTCCATGCCATGGAAGCGCGCTCCCAACTGCGCCACAGGCCCACACGTGCGGACAACTCTGATTATAGTACAAAGATGACCCGAGATGAAGCTTGGCAACTGTTGTGTGAGTTCGTGAAGTCAGAAAGTCTGCGAAAACATGCGCTGGCGGTGGAGACCTGCGTGGCGGCCTACGCCCAGGAATACGGCGAGGACGAGGAAAAGTGGCGGGTGACAGCGCTCTTGCATGATTTCGACTGGGAGATTCATCCCACGCTGCCGGACCATCCGGTGAAGGGTGAGGCGATCCTGGCCGAACGGGGCGTGAGCGAGGAGATCCGGCGAGCGATTTTGTCCCATGCCACCTTTACCGGGATTGACCGGGTGTCGAAGCTGGAGCGGGCGTTGTTTGCCTGCGATGAATTGGCGGGCTTCATTACGGCCTGCAGCTATGTGAAGCCGACGAAGAGCGTGCATGACGTGGATGTGGCGGGCGTCAAAAAGAAGCTGAAAGACAAGGCCTTTGCGCGCGGCGTGAACCGGGAGGACATCGCGGTGGGAGTGGCGGAGATGGGCGTCGATTTGGACGTGCATGTAGGCTTCTGTTTGAAGGCGATGCAGGCCCGGTCCGCCGAACTGGGGCTCTAGCCGCCTTTGATGGCGGTGAGGAATTGAATCTCGGCGTCGGGCGGGACGGTTTCGTTCAGGCCGAGGACGCTGACCTCGCCGTCGATGCCAATGGCGATATTGGGCAGCAGCCGTCCTTCGCTGACCAGGCGTCCGCGTAGCCCGGGGTATTGGGTTTCGAGAGAGGCGACGACGTCGCGGACGGTTTGACCTTCGGCTTCCACCAGTTCCTGCCCGTTGGTGCAAGGCCGTAGCAGAGCTGGGATGTAGACTTGGGGCATAGGTTCACGCTGCTGAGTCGATGCGCGACAACTTTACCTTTACCCGATAGCCGAGGCCGCTGAGCAGGCTGATCAGCAGGTCGATGGAGACGTTATCGAGGTTGCCATTCAGGATCGCTGTGATCCGGGTTCGTGACGAACCTCCCCGTTTGGCTACGTCGGCATGGGTGAGGGATTCTTGCTGCACGACTTGCCGAAGCCGCTTGAGCAGCGCGTGTTGTACCCGCCATTCCTGCGCGTCCGCCCCAGTAAGCCCTAAGGTCTGCGCCAAGGCGTCTGATGTCTTGACAACGATGGTGGGTCTAGTCTTGGTCATCTAGCATCTCCCTCCAGCGCCTTCTGCCTAGTTTGGATTCCTGAGGGCGGTGTTGTCCACAAAGCTCGTCAACCGCGACTCACCCTCTGAGAATCGCCGCCATGACGCTGGGCGGGTTCATGGGTAGGTGACGCATCCGATGGCCGGTGGCGGCGTGGATGGCGTTGGCGATGGCGGCGGGGGGCGCGACAATGTTGGCTTCGCCGACGCCGCGGACGCCGTAGGGGTGAACGGGGTTGGGTACTTCGACGATGGCGGTGTCGATCATCGGGACGTCGAGGGCCGTCGGCATGCGGTAGTCGAGGAAGCTGGCATTCATCATGCGGCCTTCAGCGCTCATGAAGTACTCTTCGTTGAGCGCCCAGCCGATGCCCTGGACGCTGCCGCCCTGCATCTGGCCTTCGACGTAGCTGGGGTGGATAGCCTTGCCGGCGTCCTGCACCGAGGTGAAGCGGATAATGCTGGTTTTGCCGGTCTCCATGTCGACTTCGACGTCGACGATGACGCCGGCGAAGGAGCCGCCGGCGCCGCGGGGATTGACCGAGGCGCGGCCCACCACGGGGGCGCCGATTTCTCCCACGCGCGCGGCAAGTTGCTTGAAGGTGAGCTTGTGTTCACCGCCGGTGAATACGCCATTGGCGAACTGGACTTCTTCCACCTGCCAGAGGCGGGCGGCGCGTTCTTTCATCTGCCTGACGACGTCCTGGGCGGCGTCATGAGCGGCCCAGCCGGTGGCAAAGGTGGTTCGGGAGCCGCCGGTGACGCCGGTGTAGCCAATGGTGTCGGTGTCGACGACCGAGGGGCGCATGTCTTCAGACTGGAGGCCGAGGACTTCGGCGGCCTGCATGGCGATGGAGGTGCGGGAGCCACCGATGTCGGTGGAGCCCTCAATGAGTCCGACGCTGCCGTCGGCATGGACGTTGAGGGTGCAACTGGAGGGCAGGCCGGCGTTCATCCAGAAGCCGACGGCGACGCCGCGGCCGCGCTGGGCGGCGGCATGCGACGGTTCGCCGAGGGGCGCGGAGTAATGCGGATGCGCCTTCATGGTTTCGAGGACTTCGAGGCAGCCGATGCGGCGGAACTTGGCGCCGTCGGCGCGGCGGGTGCCTTCTTTGGCGGCGTTCCTGATGCGGAGGTCGAGCGGATCGAGCTTGAGGGTCTCGGCGATCTCGTCGAGCACGGTCTCCGTGGCGAAGGCGGCGTTGGTGGCGCCGGGAGCGCGGTAGGGCGCGGTGGAGGGCTTGTTGACGACGACGTCATAGCCGTCGATGGTCTGGTTGGGGATGTCGTAGGCGGCAAAGACGCAGGTGGCTGCGGGGCTGACCATGGCGCCCGGATAAGCGCCGGCTTCGTAGGCCAAGTAGGCTTGAGCGGCGACGAGGGTGCCATCTTTCTTGGCGCCGATTTTGACGCGGATGAAGGAACCAGGCGTGGGGCCGGAGCCTTCGAGGACCTCGCGGCGGGTCATGGTGATCTTGACGGGGTGGCCCGTCTTTTGCGAGAGCAGCGCGGCGACGGGTTCGACGTAGACCGGGACTTTGCCGCCGAAGCCACCGCCGATTTCCATGGGCGTGACGCGGACGCGGGAGACGGGCAGGTCGAGCATGCAGGCGACGCTATCGCGGACGACGAAGCTGCCCTGGGTGGCGCACCAGATCAGCAAGCGGCCGTCGTTGTTCCAGAGGGCGGTGGCGGTGTGGGGTTCGATGTAGCCCTGGTGGACGGTGGAGGTGGTGAACTCGCGTTCGATGACGATGTCGGCCTGGGCGAAGCCCTCTTCGCTGTTGCCCATTACTTGTCGGAAGTGGTCGGCGACGTTGCTGGGCGCGGTGGTGGGTTGGCCGAACTCTTTGCAGCGGAGATCGGGGTGAAGCAACGGCGCGCCGGGGGCCATGGCCGCAGGAGCGGTGAGGACGCAGGGAAGCGGCTCGTACTTCATTTCGATGAGCTTGGCGATTTCGGCGGCGGCTTGTGCACTGGTGGCGGCGACGGCGGCGACGGCATGGCCTTCGTAGAGCACTTTACCGCTGGCGAGCATGTTGCCGCGGATGTAGGAGAGCGGGGTTTCGCCTTCGCCGAGGTCGACGATGCGTTCGGGGGTGGCGGGGAAGTCAGCGGCGGTGACGATGCCACGGCAATCGGGGTGGGCGGCGGCCTTCGAGGTGTCGATGCTGAGAATGCGGGCGTGGGCATGCGGGCTGCGCAGAATGGAGCCATGGAGGAGACCGGACATCTTGAGGTCAGCGCCGTAGAGGGCGCGTCCGGTGACTTTGTCGGCGCCGTCGTGGCGCGGGGGGCGGGTTCCGATCAGGGAATATTGGGGGGTGCTCATTGGGCAGACTCCTGCATTTCCGCAGCGGCGATCATCACGGCGCGGACGATTTTGTCATAGCCGGTGCAGCGGCAGAGGTTATTGGCGAGCCAGAGGCGAATCTCGGGCTCCGTGGGGTTGGGATTGTGTTCGAGCAAAGACTTGGTGGCCATCAGGAAGCCGGGGGTGCAGATGCCGCATTGCAGGGCGGCATTGTCGATGAAGGCTTTCTGAATGGGGTGCAGCGTGGAGCCCTTGGCGATGCCTTCGACGGTGTCGACGCGCAGTCCATCGGTTTCGACGCCGAGGACGAGGCAGGAAGTGACGAGTTGGCCATCGAGCAGGACGCTGCAGGAGCCGCAATTGCCGTCGCCGCAGCCTTCTTTGGTGCCGGTGAGGTTGAGGTTATCGCGGAGGCACTCGAGGAGCGTTTGGCGCGGCTCGGCGAGGAATTCGGCGGGTTCGCCGTTGAGGGTGAGTTGGACGTGGACTTTTTTCATTTCGATGATTCCTATTGAGCTAACGCTGCCGTGAGGGCGCGACGGGTGAGGACTCCGCAGAGGTGGCGGCGGTAGTCGGCTGGGGCGCGCATGTCGGAGATGGGCTTGGCGGCGGCTTGGGCGAGGCTGGCGGCCTGGGCGATGGCTTCGGGCGTCGGGGCTTGGCCGATGAGTGAGTCGCCGGCCTCTTTGACGAAGAGCGGTGTGGGCGCCACGGAGGCGAGCGCGATGCGGGCGGCGGTGATCTTACCGTTTTCGACCCGGGTGGAGACGCCGACGCCGACGACGGCGATGTCCATTTCATTGCGGGGCGTGAAGCGCAGGTATTGGGCGTGGAAGCCGGCGGCCGGGATCGGGAAGAAAATGTTGACGAGGAATTCGCCGGGCGCAAGCAGGTTCTTGCCGGGTGCGACGCAGAAGTCTTCGACGGGGACGTCGCGAATGCCTTGGGGGCCGGCGACACGGGCCTGGGCGGCGAGGGCGATCATGAGCGGGACGGAGTCGGCACTGGGGGCGGCGTTGCAGAGGTTGCCGCCGAGGGAGGCGCGGCCCTGGATGGCCGTGCCTCCGATGAGGCCGGCGACTTCGGCGAGGGACGGATAGTGTTGGCGCAAATCGGCGTGCGCACAGAGTTGGGCGCAGGGGACGGCGGCACCGACGGTGAGGCCCTTTTTCGGATCGAAGGCGATCGTCTTCAGCTCCGCGATGCGCTTCAGGTCGATGACGAGGTCAGTTTCGCGTCGGCCGTTCTTCAGTTGCACCAGCAGGTCAGTGCCGCCGGCGAGCACTTGGGCTTGGGGATTCTGGGCGACTAGCGAGAGGGCTTCGTCGAGCGTCCGGGGCGCGGCATAGTCAAACGATTTCATTAAGAGAATCGTAGCAGGAGGACCGATGCCGGAGAGGGCTTAGGCGGAGCCGTCGACGCCGCCCCACAGGTTCATGGTGTTCAGTTCTTCGCGCCCGCTCGACTTGAGGTACAGGAAGAGCTGAGTGCGATAGGCGGTGTGGCCGCCCAGGATGAGGCTACAGAGCTTAGCGCCGCGCGAGGAGCGGCTGCCGAAGAGTTCAATTTCGCCGCGGAAGTCGGCTTCGGTCCAGGTGCTGAGCTCTTGGGCGTAGAAGTCGGCTTGGGTGGCGATGGAGGCAACGAGGGCGTCAAAGTCGAGGGCGGCGGTAGCGGCGACGGCGGCGCCCCAGACTTCGCCGTCGAAGGCGCCGGCGCGAATGGCGGGCACCAATTGCGGCCCCATGATGTTGAGGTACTGCAGTAACTCGACGGTGGTGCGCTGCTTGGCCGTGGGCTTGTAGTCCCGGGCGGACGGGTCGATTTTGGTGACCAGGTGCAGCAGGATGCGAATTTCGTTGCGCAGTGCGGCTATGAGTTCTTCTTGAGTGAGGACCATCAAAGGAGAAGGTAGCAGATTTACCGGCTGCGATTTAGTGGCCGACTTGGGTGAGGCGGGCGATTTCGTCGCGAACCTGCTGGCTGAGGGCGGTGCGTTCCTTGATGTGGCGGCCGGCGGTTTCGATCGGCGCGCCGATGCGCATGGTGATGGGGCCGGGCTTCATGAAGCCTGAGCCGAAGGGAAGCATTTCGTAGGTGCCAATGAGGCAGACGGGCAGGACGGGCGCGCCGCTCTTGATGGCGAGGAAGAAGGCGCCGTCGCGAAACTCCTGCAAGTGGCCGGTGGCGGCGCGTCCGCCTTCAGGGAAGATCAGCACCGAGGTGTGGCGAGCGGCGATGACCTTGGCGGCTTCGTTCAAGGCGCGGATGCCGTCGCGGGGATTGTCGTTGACGACCGGCAGGTGGCCGGCGCTGGCCAGATGCGTGCCGAGGAAGGGGATCTTGAACAGGCCCTTCTTGGCCATGAAGCGAAAGTCGACCGGGAGGTGGCCGAGGACGACGGGCGTGTCCATGTAGCTGAGGTGATTGGCGGCGATGATGTAGTTGGCCTTGGGGTCGATGTGCTCAAGGCCGACGATTTTCAGTTGGACGCCGGCGAGGCGGCAGAGAATGCGGGCCCAGGCGCGGGCGACGGCCATTTGCTTGCGACCGGTGCGATCGAAAAACGAGGCGGCCAGGCTGACGGTGCCCATGACGACGGTGGCCAGGCAAATGAGCGGGTCGACGATGAAGAAGGCGCGGAATTTGGGCCAACTCATGCCAGAACCCCCATTTGCTTGAGGATGGGGCGCGCTTCGCCGACCAGATACAGGCTGCCGGTGATGAAGACGACATCGTCAGCGGCGGCCTGATGGATAGCCTGCAGCGCCTCGGCGACGGTGGGGACGATGCGGGCGCTATGGGCGGCGGGGAGCTTGGCAATCTCGGCGGCGGGCATGGCTCGGGCCTGGTCCGGCGCGGTGAGGATCAGGTGGGTGGCGAGAGGAAAGAGGATCTCGGCGATTTCATCGATTTGTTTGTCGGCCATAACGCCGAAGATCATCCAGACGTTGCGGCCCTGGTGAAAGTGGCGGATGTAGGCGGCCAAGGCGGCGGCGCCGGCCGAGTTGTGTGCGCCGTCGAGGATGATGTCGGGGCGCTGATGGATGCGTTCGAGGCGGCCGGGCCATTCGGCTTGAGCGATGCCGTCGAAGATTTCGCGCGGGGTGAGGCCGAGTTGGTGGAGGGCGAGGGCGGCGGTGGCCGAGTTGTGGAGTTGGTGCTCGCCGGCCAAGGGGCAATGCACTTCGAGGGTGGTCTCGCCCTGGCTGAGCGAGTAGGTGCCGCCGTAGGCGTCGACGGAGTCGACGCGCATGGTCCATTGCTCGACGTCGCGGAGCGGTGCGTGGGCTTCAAGGGCGGCGCGTTCGATGGGGATGCGGGCTTCGGGGCGCTGGCGGGCGACGACGACGGGGACGCCGGGCTTGATGATACCGGCCTTTTCACTGGCGATCTTCTCGATGGTGTCACCGAGCCACTGCATATGGTCGAAGTCGATGGCGGTGATGACGGAGAGGATGGGCGTGACGACGTTGGTGGCGTCGAGGCGGCCGCCGAGTCCGGTTTCGAGGATAACGGTGTGGACGCGGGCCTGACGAAAGACGAGGAAGGCCATCAGGGTGAGCGACTCGAAGTAAGTGGGGTGCATGTCGAGGCCGCCGCGCTGGATGAGCGCTTCGGCCACGTTGTGCATTTCGTGGAAGACGTTGGAGAACTGGGCTTCAGAGATGGGCTTGCCGCTGAGTTGGATGCGCTCGGTGGGGTCGACGAAGTGAGGGGACGTGTAGAGGCCGGTGGAGAGGCCCTTGGTGCGGAGGCCGCGCTCAATCATGGCGCAGGTGGAGCCTTTGCCATTGGTGCCGGCGACGTGGACAAAACGGCATGCGCGCTCGGGATGACCGAGAGCTTCGAGCATCAGTTGCATGCGTTCGAGGCCAAGCTTGATCGTCTTGACTTCGTTGCCGAGAGAGTAGAGGTACTGGACCTCAGCGGGGTGATTCACTGAAGCCTAGTTAGGGGTGCAGACAGCCAGGTAGGAGCTGGGCACGCGGCCGCCCTTATTGAGTTCGTCGAAGCCGAGTTTGGTGGCGTAAAAGATGCGGGCGGTCATGGCTTTGGCCGTACGGAAGAAGCGGGTGCCTTCTTCCATGCCGTTGACGCCCTGGTCGAGTTTGGTGAGCAGGGCGATCTGGTTGGCGGGCGTGAGCTTGACGAAGGGGGCCTGATGTTCCTGGCGCGCGGACTGGTCGAGCCAGCCGAGACCTTCCAGGAAGGAGACACGGTCGGCGTCGCGTCCATCGTTCAGAAGGAGGTCCAGGTAGCGGTTGACGTTGGCTGCTTTCGCGCCGGGGGTGTCGGTGGCCGGAATGATGAGGTCAGTTAAGGCGATGACGGTCGCGTTTTGGTGTGCGTCGAACAGCAACGGCTTCCAATCGGTGCTGGTGCCGACCTGGGCATCGAGCAGGGCCGGGACGGCAACGGCGGAAATGGTTAACAGTTCGCGACGATCCATAGTGTCTGTATTCTAACGCACGTACTTCAGCAGAAAAGCGTACTCGAAGGCGGTCTCTTTGAAGCGCTCATAGCGGCCGGAAGGGCCGAAGTGTCCGGCGCCCATCTCGGTCTTGAGCAGTACTTCGCGGTCACCTTGCTTGGTGGCGCGGAGTTTGGCAACCCACTTAGCGGGCTCCCAGTATTGGACGCGCGGATCGTTGAGGCCGGCGAGGACCAGCAGGTGCGGATAGTTATGCGGGCCGATGTTGTCGTAAGGCGAGTACGACTTCATGTAATGGTAGGCTTCGGGCTCGTTGGGGTTGCCCCACTCCTCGTACTCGCCAACGGTGAGGGGCAGGGAGGCGTCGAGCATGGTGTTAACGACGTCGACGAAGGGGACGCCGGCGATGGCGGCCTGGAAGAGGTCGGGGCGGGTGTTGAGCACGGCGCCCATGAGGAGTCCGCCGGCGCTGCGGCCCATGATGGCGAGCTTTTCGGGGGCGGTGTAGCCGGATTCGACGAGGTGTTCGGCGCAGGCGATGAAGTCAGTGAAGGTGTTGCGTTTCCGCATCATCTTGCCGTCGTCGTGCCAGGGGGTGCCGAGTTCGCTGCCGCCGCGCACTTGAGCGATGGCCCAGATCCAGCCGCGGTCGAGTAAGCTGATGCGTTCGGAACTGAAGACGGGTTCCGTATTGAGCCCGTAGGAGCCGTAGCCATAGAGCATGGTGGGGTTCGGCTGGCTGGTATCGAGACCGCGGCGGTAGACGAGGGCGACGGGAACCTGAGCGCCGTCCGGGGCTGAGACGAGAATGCGCTCGGTGACGTAGTCGTTGGCGTCGTAGCCATGTACCACCAGGGTTTTGCGGACCGTGCGCTGATGGGTGGCCAGGTCATAGTCGATGACCGTGGGCGGGGTGACCATCGAGGTGTATTCGAAGCGGAACGTGCTGGTGTCGTACTCGGGGTTGCTGTGAGGAAAGACGTGATAGACGGGGTGCGGGAAAACGACATCGTGGTCGAGGCCGATCCGGACGCGGCGCAAACCGCCTTCACGCTCAATGAGGACGAGGTGTCCGGCAAAGGCGATGACATTCTCTAGGAGGACGGCGGGGCGATGCGGGACAACCTCGCGCCAGTTTTCGGCGACGGGGTTGGCAACCGGAACTTCCACCAGGCGGAAGTTCCGGCCCTGGTCGTTGATGCGGACGTAGAAATGGTCACCCTGGTGGATGACGTCGTACTCGATCTGAGGACGGCGGGGGTACATCTGCACCGGGGCCTGATCCGGCTGGTCGGCCGGCCAGCGCCAAACCTCGGATGAGGTGGCGGTGGAGAGGGTCATCAGCATCCAGGCTTTGCTGCGGGTTTTGTGGAGGCCCAGGTTGACGCGTTCGTCGGGCTCATGGAAGATCCGGGTGGATACGGCGTCGCCGAGGCGATGACGCCACAGTTCGAAGGGCCGCTTCGCCTGGTCGACACGGTTGAAGAAGAGGGTGCGATTGTCGCTGGCCCACTCAAGGTCGTAGTAAGTATCGGTGAGGACGTCGGGCAGGAGTTGGCCGGTGGCGAGGTCCTTGACGCGGACCGTGTAGACTTCATCGCCTTCGGTATCGATGGAGTAGGCGAGCAGGCGATGGTCCGGGCTGGGGGCAAAGACGCCGATGCGAAAGTATTTTTCGCCCTCGGCGAGCAGGTTTCCATCGAGCAAAATCTCTTCTGCGCCGCCATCGGCAGGCTGCCGGCAATAGATGGTGTATTGTTTGCCGCGTTCGGTGCGCGTGAAATAGAGGTAGCTGCCGCGGCGGACGGGGACGGTTTGGTCAGTCTCTTCGATGCGCGCCACCATTTCGCGGTACAGCTTTTGCTGCAGCTCTTCGGTGGACTCCATGACGGCGGTCATGTAGCGGTTCTCGTTCTCGAGATAGTGGATGACGTCGGGGTGGTGCTTGTCGCGGAGCCAGTGGTAGGGATCGACGCGGACGTCGCCGTGGATCTCGCTCGTTTTGGGTTCCAACCGGGCTACCGGGGGGGTGATTTTGGAAGCGGACCGGGTCACCGGCTCACTGGACGTGGAAGGAAAAATAACCGTCGCCATCGTTGCTCTTCTGGTTTAACACGCCGTTCGGACGTGCGGCCAGCAAACTGCAGCAGATGTCGAAAGGCGTACAGACAGGCTGCGGCATTTGTTTGCCGCTGCTTCGGTCTGCTCTAGAATGATACCGCGCTGGGGATGACATTGCCGGGGCTGATTGACTGGCGCCTGGTGGGGCCTATCGCCAAACGATGGAGAGGGTGATGGGGAGTAAGACAATTTGCAAGGCCAAATTAGGATGCGAAGAGAAGTAAAGGTGCCTGGGGAGGCGGCTAGACTGAGAATATGGGCGCAACTTCCGGAACCAACCTGACTCCTGAGCGGCAGCGGCTGAGCACACATCAAAAGGCGCTGAGCGTCAACCTGGATCCGGCCCGGTACGGGACGTTTGCGGAGATCGGCGCTGGCCAGGAAGTGGCGCGTTGGTTCTTTAAGGTGGGGGCGGCGGCGGCGACGATCTCGAAGTCGATTTCGGCCTACGACATGACGGTGAGCGATGCCATCTACGGCAAGTGCAAACGCTATGTCTCGCGCGAGCGATTGGAGCGGATGCTGGACTATGAGCACAGCCTGAACGTAGAGCGGCTGGGCGTGTCGCGAGGAGATGCTACGGCGTTCTTCACCTTCGCCGATACGGTGTCGGCGATGAACTTCAAGGGCACGAACGAATGCCACGGTTGGATGGGCGTGAAGTACCAGGCGTTTCCGGGGGATGCCGACAACACGATCATCCTGCACATGCGCATGCTGGACAAGGAGAATCCGCTGCAGCAGGAGGCCCTGGGCATTCTGGGCGTGAACCTGCTTTATGCGGCATTCTTCCTGCACCACACGCCGAATCTCATGATGGAGTCGTTGCTCGACAACCTTACGACGGACCGTATCGAAATCGACATGATCGATTTTTCGGGCATCGAGTTCCGGCGGGTGGACAACCGGGTGATGAGCCTGAAGTTGGTGCAACTCGGGTTGAGCGGCGCGGCGATGTTCGGGCCGAAAGGGGAAGTGCTGCAGCCGGCGGAAGTGCTGCGCAAGCGGCCGATCCTGGTGGAACGCGGCAGCTTCCGGCCGGTGACCAAAGTGAATATCGACATGATTGAGAGTGCGCGGGAGCAGTTCTCCCAGGAGCCCGAGGTCAACGGCAAAGAAGTGGTGGAACTGATGGAGATTACCATGCGGAATCTGCTGTCAGACGGCACCGATATCGACCTGCGGGACTTTTTGGCCCGCGCGGACCTGCTTTCGACGGCCGGAAAGACCGTGCTGATCTCGGACTACTTCGAATACTACCGGTTGGCGGCCTATCTGGGCCGCTATACGAACGAGCCGATTGCCGTGACGATGGGCGCGCAAAGCGTCCGCGACCTGTTTACCGAGGATTACTACAAGGGCCTGGAGGGCGGAATTCTGGAGGCCTTTGGGCGCCTCTTTACGCGCGATCTGCGGCTCTACGTCTATCCGCTGCTGGAAGCCGACGGAGAGCTGATTACGGCGGACAACATTCATATGCCGGAGGAACTGAAGAACCTCTACCGCCATCTAATCGAGCGCGGCCGCATTCGCGGTTTGAATAACTTCGACCGGAGCGTGCTGCATATCTTCTCGCGCGACGTTCTACGGCGGATTAAGGATCAGGACAACAGTTGGGAGCAGATGGTGCCGCCGGAGATCGCTGAGGTGATTAAGAAGCGCCGGTTCTTCGGGTGGCGCGAAAAAAGCTAGGGCTGCTGGAGAGTTGGTATTGAATAGCGTTTGGTGCCAAACAGTCGGCTGGGCAGTAATAGAAGCTAATCAAATCAAGTAGGGTCACATGCTCGGTTACCTGGTCACTAAGTTTCTCGGGGTCCGGCGGTAACCTTGCGATGAGCAAGAAGTGAATATATGATTAAGACTCTTTCTCAAATTCTGCTCGTAACACTGGCTTGCATCATGGCTATTCAAGGACAGGAGCCGCCTAATGATGAGGTTGCGCGCGATCTGGCGCATCCTGACACTAGAGACGCCACTGTTGTGAGGCTAGTATCGTGCGGCGACGCCTGTCTTCCGATATTACTACAATGGACAAATACGGCTCCCAAGGGCGTCGACGAGCGACAACTAAGGATCGGATTGTCCGACGTCTTCGCCAGACTAAGGACTCGCGAGGCAATACCGTTTCTCATTAGAAATATCAGCATATCGCGCTTTCGGGATGTGAACACCTGGATAAAGGCACCCGCGGTCATCGAAGAGCGGCTCCCATGCGTCTCGGCACTGATTCAGATTGGCTCGAATGCCAGCGACGCTCTTATGAAGGCGGCTCTTTCGCCAATAGAAATGCGCGATTACGTTGCGGTAATTTATACTATCTCGAGGATCAGAGACCCGAGGACGAGGCATTTTCTGCTGTCGACCGTCGCGTCTTCCGGTATGACCTTAAGCTTCGCCCAGGAGGGGCTTCGCCGAATTGACGAGCCCTGAACCATTGCCAGAGCGTCTGGCACCAACGGGCTTAATGGGATCGCCGGGTTTCTGGCGGGCGTTATTACTGACGATCGGCTTTTCCAGGATCCAGTTCGGGAATGGAAAGGGGGCTATTCGGTTGCCTACGCACGGGCGTGGTGTCTGGCACCGACTTAATTTTGGGTATTCTGCAGGCGTGGCGGTGAGTTTCGTCTTTAGCGACGCCCCCAACTCCTCTCAGTTTGAGCGTATCGGTACTGCGTTTGCCCTTGATTTCTGGTCATTTGGCGCCAGCATAGGTTTTTCTCCAGACAGCTCTACCTACGCCGTTATGATTTCGCCTCCCGGAATGAACTACGGTGGGGCCTACTTCTTGGCACAACCGGAACTGCCGTTACTGCGGCCACGACGGGATGCACCCCGAGACCATGAGACTTCGCGACTACGATCCCTTTAGTGAGCCCTAGGTGGCCACATCTGCACTACTTTTTGGCCTGATCGGGTTCTTCGTCGAGCGTGATACGAAGGGAGCCTTTGACAAACTTCAACTTTGGGGTCTTGCTGGGCGGTCTGCAGGGTCAGAGGCCTTTAATCGCTGGGCGGTTCGTTGTTACTTGATTGCGGTGTACCTTGGGGTTCTATGGCACTTTTGTGCGGCTGCTATGAACAAGAGCTTGGTGCCAGAGAGCGCCGGAATATTGCACGACTATGAGACTGTTGACTATGATCTTTTCGGCTCACCTCCGGCTGCTCTACTGTTGCTTGTGTTTGGGCTAGCAGCCTTCTTCATTGAACGTGATACGAAAGGCATTGGAGACAGGCTTGGACTTTGGGGGATTGGCGGGTATACTCCAGACTCAGAGCGGACTACTTTCTGGGCATCCCGGTTGGTGCTACTGAGTGTATATCTGAACCTATTGTGGCATTTTGTTCGCCAAATTGTGATCCAGTATTATGCCCGGTAGATTTGATCGGGGGAGATCTTGGGAGCAACAGGTCTTGGTGCCAGACAGGGCGCCGAGAGACTTGACATGTTTTCATCATGGCGGCGCTCAGTTCGTCCAGCGGGGAGGGCGGATAAGATGACCAGGATGATCCTTGTCGCATGCCTTGGGTTCGTTTCTTTGGGCTTCATGCTATCCGAGGCTCCTGAACGGGAGTTTCCGCTTCCCGCCGAAGTCATCATTTCCAGCGGCCGCACTCGCGAACTGTTTTCTTTTGGAGACGACTCTTCTGATCTCAGTCCGGGGCCCAATTCGGATAAGTGGTTGTTCGTCCATGTAACTTCACGGCGCGGTGATGGCCACCCGAAGAGAACTGAGATCTGCCTGGCCAGTCGGAAAGCGCGAACGTTCAAAATCGTCGTGGAGCCGGAAGATCTGCCAATGCCAGCGCGAAACCTCTCGATTCTCCAGTCTCCACTCTATGCGCCAAAGGAGCGCGCTGTTGTCTTTACCGCTTACAAGGCTTTGCGCCAGTTCGGCTTATGGATTGCCCACCTTGAGGGGGAAAAGGAGGTTCGCTACCTCGGCGATGTTCAGGACTTTGAACTCTCGACAGATCGCGAGGGCGCAGATTGTGCCGTTGCTGCTTTGGCCAATCCCGACTATCTCACACGCCGTAGGAATGTCGTCATCAGACTACGAGACGGGTTGAGGTCAGAAATTGATTCGGTGGAACTTGGCGAGGCTGCGAAGCGGATCAGAAAGCTTTTGCCCGCCTATCGCTAAGAACAGATCTTGGTGCCAGACGCAGAGCTGGGATACTTTATTGAGGGGGAGGGTCGACGAACCTCCTGAACATAAGAAACGGCATTTCCGACAAGAACGACCTTTAACAAAGGAGCGATCGAGCTTGACGAAAGGATTAGGTAGCAATGCGGATTGGAGTGAAGATCGGAGATGTGTATTCGTTTCAACTACCGAACGGGAAGTTCGGATATGCGCGTTATCTGTTTAACCATCCAGAAATGTCGAAGTTGGTCGAGATCAAAGCTATAACTGATGATGGATCGTCTAATCTGGCCGATGTGCTTGCCGCTCCCAGGCTGTTTCCTCCGGTGTTCGTTGGACTCAACGTTGCGGTACGCTTGGGGTTTTGGCGGAAAATAGGATCGTCGGCCGTGTGTGATTTTCAATTTCCAAGGTTTCGAAGGTCTTTGAGAGCATTGATGCGTTTTCCAGAAGAGGGTAGTCACGATGACTGGGAGATCTGGGATGGATCAGTTTATTCTCGAATTGGAAAACTGTCCAAAGAGTACGAGGGTTTGGAGTTCATCGCAGTATGGGCCTCAGATTTGCTTGAGGACCGTGTTGCTACTGGCGCTAATCACTTCGACAGGATGAGATGAGATGCGAAGGAGATGTCAAAGGACAGATGCCGGAGGAGATTCCAGAGTGTCTGACACTCGGACGGAGGAGCCAGTCGGAAGTACGGGGTAAGGAGAGGCAAAAGTGGGGTTAGAGCGTCGGGGTGACGCTCGGACAAAGGGTACGATGGGAGAGAGTGATTGGATCGTTGAGCCAGCGCAGGTGCACGACTATGGGTATGTGGGATGTAACAGCATTCGGAAACGATTATGCGGCAGATTGGGCATTGGAACTCCAGGATGCAGTTGAGCCTGATCTCCTATTGGAGCGTGAATTTCGTCAGGCAATGTCAAGTGCTTACCTCGAGCTAGACGCATGTCACCGTGTTGTTGCAGGAGCCAGCATTATTGCCGCCGCGGCAACCGGGTACGTACAGGATGTTCCTGCCTATGTCCTGGAGTGGATCCAAGGCAAAGAGATCATTCTGACCCCGCTTCACTCCTTAGCGACGGCGGCGCTCGCCAGAGTACGCGAGGGTCCGTCGGAGTTGATCGAACTGCTGCGTGAAAGCGATTCCTTCGGGCCTTGGAAGCAAACTCTAGATGTCCTGATGGCGAGGTTGAAGCCAGCTGGTTGAAGAAAGGGTTGAGGGTGCCAGAGGGCTAGTCCGGCCGGTTGCGGAGGAAGTCAGCGGTGTGCCGGAAGAAGGCTTCCAGAATCTGGTGGGCTTCGGCGGGCAACTTCGTTTCTTCCATCGCGGCCAGCATCAGTTCCAGCCAACGGTCGCGTGAGCGTTCGTTGACGGCGAAGGGCGCGTGGCGCATGCGCAGACGGGGATGGCCGCGCTGCTCGATGTAGCGCATGGGGCCACCGAAACGGCCGACCAGGAAGTCGCGGAGGCGCTCCTCGGCTCCGGCGAGATCATCGGCGGGATACATGGGGCCAAGGATGTCGTCACTGGGGATGCGGCGGTAAAAGGCGGCGATGAGTCGGGCAAAGCCGTCTTCGCCGATGGCGGAGTAAATCTGATCTTCGGTCAATCTCTGATTCTAGGTCAGAACGCCGGCATAGGTGTCGGCATCGAAGCCGACAATGAGGGTTTGGCCGCGCCGGACGGTGGGCGCGCGCAGGTTGCCGGTGGGTCCGAGAATCAGATTCAGCAGCGTCTCGTCGTCGGGGCGATCGCGCTGGAGATCGAGATGGACCACTTTCTTGCCCTTGGCGACGTAGAGTTGCTGCGCGGAACGGGCGAGCGCGAGGGCCTCAGCCGCCTTGAGCGTGGTCTTTTTCGCATCCACCTGCTGGACGGTGGGGATCCGGTGGGACGCAAGAAACTCCTGCGTTCGGCCGCAGCTGGTTCAACCAGCGCGGTGATAGCTCCAATCGATTTTGGCCATGAACTTCAGTGTCGCAAAAAATTAATGCACACGTGATCCAACATCGGGGGGCTTCGCGCGTAACTATTCAGGAACGACAATGACTACTACGCTCACCGCCTCCGCCCTTCCCCCCGAAGCCCAAATTATGCAGTTACTTTTTGGCAAGGTTATGTCCTTCACCCTCTCCGCAGTGGCCGAACTGGGCATTGCCGACTACATGGGCGCCGAACCCACCAGCGTGGAAGACCTGGCCGCGCGCAGCAGTACGCACTCGCCCAGCCTGTATCGCGTGATGCGGATGCTGGCGAGTGTGGGCATCTTTGGCGAGCCGCAGCCCAGGCGATTCGTCCTGACCGAGGTGGGGCAGATGTTGCGCAGTGACGCGCCGAACTCGATGCGGTACATGGCCATGATGCGGTCCGACCCGTGGATCGTGCGGGCTTACGAGAACATGATCCATTGCCTGCGCACAGGCGGCGATGGCGTAACGAAGGCCTTCGGCAAGCCGGTGTTTGACCTCTTTAAGGAGATTCCGGATCAGGCACAGCGCTTTCATCGGGCGATGACGGATTTCTCCGCGATCAGTGGCGAGGCCCTGGTGGAGGCCTACGACTTTTCGCGGTTTACGCGCCTGGCCGATGTCGGGGGCGGCCACGGAGTGATTCTCGCGACCATTCTGGAGGCGAATCCCCGGTTGCAAGGCGTGCTTTATGACTTGCCCGAGGTGATGCAGGGCGTGGACGCGACAGGGAATCTGGCCGGACTCGAAGACCGCGTCACCAAAGAGTGCGGCAGCTTTTTTAACGCCGTGCCCGCTGGTTGCGATGCCTACCTGATGAAGCACATCCTTCACGATTGGGACGACGAACGCTGCATCCGGATTCTGTCGCTGGTGCGAAAGCAACTGGAGGAGCAGCCGGAAGGGCGCGTCTTTCTTTACGAAATGGTGGTGCCGGAGGGCGATGAACCTTCGCCGGCCAAGGTGCTGGACATCGAGATGCTGGTGGCCACACCGGGCGGCAAGGAACGTACGGAGCAGGAGTTTCGTGAGCTCCTTTGTGCCGCGGGACTCATGCTGGAACGCATTACGCCGACCAAGTCGCCGATGTGCCTGATTGAGGCGCGGGTGATCTAAACCTTGGCGAGCGCATTCTTCCAGCCGGCATCGAGCGTGGCTCGCAGCTTGGCTTTGAGGGCGTCGTGCTGCGGGAGGCGCGCCAGATTGGTGAATTCGCGCGGGTCTGCGGCGAGGTCATAAAGCTCTTCATCCGGGTGCGGACCTTGCCAGCGGATGTAGCGGTGCGTCGCGGTGCGCACCGCATGTCCGGTGATGCCTTCTTTGAGCGAATGCATCTGGGTGAAGACGGCCGTCTTCCAGGGGCGATCCGGCTGTTTGAGGACCGGGACGAAGCTCTGTCCTTCGAAGCCGGCGGGCGGGGTGATGCCGCCGAGTTCGGCGAGCGAGGGATACAGGTCAACGAGTTCGACCAAGGCGCGGCTGGCCTTGCCGCGGGCGGCACCGGGTGCGCTGACGATGAGCGGCACACGTGAGGATTCCTCAAACAGGCTGCGTTTTTGCCAGCGATGGTGCTCGCCGAGGTGCCAGCCGTGGTCACTCCAGAAGGCGATGACGGTGCGTTCGGCGAGTTTGGCGCGGTCCAGAGCGGCGAGGACTTCGCCAACCAGCGAATCCATGTAAGAAATTGAGGCGTAGTAGCCGCGCAGGGCTTCCCGCTTGTCGGCGTCGTTCATCCCCATGTCGTTGGCGCGGGTGTTGATGGCGATTTCGCTGGCGCGGGGAATGTCGTCGCGATCGCCGGGCGGATTGACGACGGGTTGGATTTGGCTGAGAGGGTAAAGATCAAAGAAGCGCGCGGGGGCGACGTTGGGGACGTGGGGACGAACGAAGCCCAGGCCCATAAAGAAGGGCTTCGAGCCGCGTTGGTTGATGAATTCGATGGCCCGGTCGGCGCCGACGCGGTCGGCTTGATGTTTGCCGTCGCCCTTGAAGCTCACCCACTCGAATTGATTGCCGTTGCCGGCGTTGGGGGTGACGTTGCGGCGCTCGCCTTCGATCTTGTGCTCGAGACCGGGAGGCGAGTCGGCCTGGTCCCAACTGGGCGGGTCGTCGTAGAGGTTTTGGCCGACTCCGGCCGGGACATCCATGTGGTACATCTTGCCGATGCGGAGTGCGGTGCGGGCGTTCTGGCGGAACATTTGCGGCAAGGTGACGACGTCGGGGATGAGCCGTTCGCGCACGGCGATGCGGTTGTCGAGAATGCCAGTGGAATCGGGGCGGCGGCCGCTAAGGATGGAGGCGCGGCTGGGTCCGCAGAGGGGGAACTGGCAGTAGGCGCGGTCGAAGCGGACGCCGCGGGCGGCCAGGCGATCGATGTTGGGCGACTTCACGAGCGGATGTCCGTAGCAGCCGAGTGACAGATTGAGGTCATCGGAGCCGATGAAGAGGACGTTGGGTGCAGCGGAGGCGGTCTTCTTCTGGAGGGCGAGCGCGGGCGCGGCGAGGGAGGCAACGAAGTCGCGGCGGGTGAACATGCTGGCCAAGTTTATCACTGGGCTACCTACGGTCACCGCTGGCTGGCGAGTGCTCGCGCGCCCCAATCGACTCCCGACTCCAGATGGAGCCAAGTCTTGCGCTTGGAACCCGCGCGGTGTCGAGAGGTTGCGGAAGCCCTCTCGCGAGGATACTCAGGTTGGCACCGATTCCCCATTGGTATCGTAGTTGCGATGAAGGTGATTGTTGAATGTGTTGTGCGCGGCCTTGATGTCCTCGAGCATGAGACCTCAATGACGTATGAGTGACGCGAATACACGTTCCTCAAGGATAAAGACAGTCGCCTATCCGCGATTCGAATCACGAAGGCGTTGCCATATGCCGACGCCGCCCACAGCCAGGGCCCGGTCGATTCGAATTTAAAGAATGAATGTTACACGAACGACGCAAGTCTACGAAGAACAAACTCGCCTAGCGATTTTACCCGTGGCGAGGTACGCATCATTCCTAATGGCCTGATTCTGGAGAGGAAGCCGCGAAATAGAAGTTCTGTCCATGGAATGGTTGCACCAAGGGCGACGAAGCTATTGGCTCGGGCCCTGAGAACTGGACGTAAAACTCCCGGCCCACCTTAGTAACGCTTTGAACTCTTGCCTTTGAAGTAATCTCTGCGAGCGCTGCGCCCCAAAAGCAGCGGTGTACGTAAACATATTCATTGCGTCCCTGCGCTTCAACACACAGCGCCGCAACCTCCGTATTCGTCATGATCGCGCTCACCAGTCGCTTATCCGGCTGCCACGCATTACTCCAAGTCTGTTCAGGATGGTCGGGATGCCGCAGAACTATGTATAAGGCCATGGACATACTTATACCTTATGAATTGGTAGTGAGCAATGCTGAAGGAAGGCATGGTGCCCAAGGCATGGTGCCAGGCACGGAAGCAAGGCATAAAGGATAAAGGATGACGAAGGATAAAGGATAAAGAGGATAGTGCCAGGCTTGACAAAGATTGATGTGCCCATGTGCGGCGCGTTCATCTCTAACCCGAAATTTTATTAAGAATGCCTGGGTTTCGAAGTGGCCCTGTGCTCTCATAGCTCCGTGCCCTGATCCATGGTCAATGTTCGGCGTTCAGCGGTCGCTTTCACGGTTTCTGAGAATTGCTGGTGTTCGGCATTCAGAAATGCCTTCGGTTCGCCCTGATTTAGCGAGCGAATGTGAGGTACGCATCGCATTTTCGAAAACGGATCATGTCAGACAGGATATCGTCAGGTGGATACGAACATAAAGGCATGGTGCCAGGCTTGACAAAGGCAATACAGCTGAAGAGGTGCCTACGGGAATGTCTGGACCGGTTTCCTGCTGCCGTTGTTTCTGATTCGCAGCAATGATGCCTTAGGCGATAGACTATGGAAGTTTGGCGCACAAGTATGCAGATCGGGAATTAAACCGGCGAAGCTTTCAAGGGCAGGCTCTGGTAGGAGCCGATTTTCGCCGGGCCAAGCTACGCGGGGCGGACTTTCGGGATTGTGATTTACGGTCAGCGGATTTTCGCGGGGCGGATCTGCGGGGGGCGCGGTTTGATGGGGCGCGGATGGGGCGGTCGTCCGGGACAGCGCTTGTTGTGTCGAGTTTGGCGTTCGTGGCGTCGGTGGTGTTGTCGTTCCTCGGGATCTCAATTCTGGGCATTGCTGCGAGTGTCTTCAGTGCGACTGACGTGGAGACTCTGATCCAGTGGGGAACGTTTTTCGTGAGCGCGGTGGCTACTTTAGTAGCCACCGCGCGATATGGGTTTCGCAAGCAAACGCTCGTTTGGATCGCAGGTGCAGTCGCAGGCGCAGTCGCAGTCGCAGTCGCAGGCGCATTCGCAGGCGCAGGCGCAGGCGCAGGCGCAGTCGCATTCGCAGTCGCAGGCGCAGGCGCAGTCGCATTCGCAGTCGCAGGCGCAGGCGCAGTCGCAGGCGCAGTCGCATTCACAGAAGGATCAGACCAAATTGGAGTTATGGTGGCGGCCATCCTCCTGCCGAGCTACCAGCTTTACCTCAGTTGGCGGATCCGGAAGAAGGACGACCGGTTTGACCTGGCGATCGATGGCGCACGCAGCTTGCAGGCGATCGGCGGGACGCGGTTCACCGGAGCGGACCTGACGGAGGCTTGCTTTGCGGGAACGGGGATGGCGGGCGTGAGGCTGGGCGCAGCGACGCTGACGCGTGTGAATTGGCGTACGGCGACGGGGCTCGACGAGAGCGTACACGAAGACGCCGTGCTGGGGCAGGTGGCGGTGCGGGAGTTGGCGACGACAGGCGACGGCCAGAAGCGTAACTACGTCCGGCTAAATCTGCATGGCATCAACCTGACGGATAGTGACCTGCGGGAGGCCAATCTACGCGAAGCCAATCTGACGGGGGCGGTGCTGCGGGGCGCGGATTTGACTGGTGCGTGCATCGAGAGCTGGAACATCGACGCTACCACCGAATTTAGGGGCGTGCAGTGCCGGTATGTTTACCTGCTGGAGCAGCCGGATGGAACGGGTAGCCGAAAGCGGCGTCCGGCCGATCCGGAGCGAAATTTCGAACCGGGCGAGTTTGCGACGCTCTTTGGCAAGGTGTTGGAGGAGATGGAGGTACTGCTGAAGAAGGGGCTTTCGCGGGAGGCGATGCGGGAGGCGTTTGTGGAATTGCAGACGCAGCATCCGGAAGTGAGCATCCGCAAGTTTGAGAATCGCGAGGAGCATGTGCTGGTGAGCCTGGACGTACCGGCGGGGACGG
Source organism: Bryobacter sp. (assembly GCA_022843605.1). Taxonomy (GTDB): domain Bacteria; phylum Acidobacteriota; class Terriglobia; order Bryobacterales; family Bryobacteraceae; genus JALHNI01. Next base: position 27,821 of record JALHNI010000016.1, on the reverse strand, counting down.
CGGAGGCGGCCGTCGAACGCACGCTGGTGAGCAGTTGGGAAGTGAAGTTACTATTGGCGGAATCGAAAATCGGGATGCTGGAAGCGCATAACCGGGATATAACTCAGATCGCTCTGGCGGCTGCTGCTGCTGGAGTGCAGATTGGAGATCGCAAAATGGAAGACAAGAGCATTCATGTTCATCAGGGCGGACTGACGATTAAGGATTCGCAGGTGGCGTCGTTGAGTGGGGATGTGAGCCAGGTGGTGCAGAGCTTGCAGCAATCGGGCGGGCCGGGCGCGGCGGAGTTGGCTGCCGTGCTGAGCGAACTGATGCAGGGGATTGCGAAGGCGACGCAGCTAAGTGAGATTCAGCGGGTACAGGCAAAGGCGCAAGTGGAGACGCTAGCCGTGGCGGCGAAGGCTCCGGCGGAGGAGGCCTCGAAGTCTGCGGCGGCAAAGGCATGGGAGGGGTTGCTGGCGCTCGTGGGGAAGCTGCCGGATCTGGTGAAGCTGGTAGAGGCGGGCACTAAGGCTTGGGAAGTGGTGGCGAAGTAGAAGCCAAGGTGCCAAGCCGCGGTGCTGCCAAGCCACGGTGCCAGGCTTGAATAACCAAAGGCATTAAGGCATGGAACAAGGCATGGTTGCCAGGCTTAGACAACGGCAGCCACGCCAGGGCGTTTCGCTGGTGCAGGTTGCCTGGTAGGGTGCCATTTAATGGATCTTGAAAGCCGCCGGTGGCGGATCGCGTGGCTACTGGGTGCGGCCATCGCGGTCAGCTATCTTGACCGGCAGACGCTGCCGGTGGCCATTGCCGCGATTCAACGCGATATCCCCATTTCCAACACGCAGTTTTCGCAACTGCAGGCAGCCTTCCTCGTGGCGTACGCGGTGATGTACGCGGCCGGCGGAAAATTGATCGATGCGATTGGGACCAAAACCGGATTCGCAGTGATTATGATCGCCTGGTCACTGGCATGCGCGGCGCATGGCGTCGCTACGGCATTCATCGGTCTGGCGATTTGCCGTTTCCTGCTGGGCATGGGGGAGGGCGGCGGTTTTCCAGCGGCGACGAAGGCGATTTCTGAATGGTTTCCCGCGGGGGAACGTTCCACTGCGATGGGCCTGATCAATAGTGGGACCGCAGTTGGAGCGGTGATCGCGCCTCCGGCCATTGCCCTCGTCATTGGTCTTTACGGTTGGCGATGGGTGTTTTTCCTGACCGGGGCAATTGGTTTGCTTTGGACGTGGGCATGGCTACGAATGTACTCCACACCCGCTGCTTCGGAGGTAGCGGAAGCGGGGATCCCCTGGCTGCACCTGTTTCGTTTTCGCGAAGTGTGGGGGTTGGTATCGGCGAAGTTTCTGTCGGATGCCGCCTGGTACTTTTACCTATTCTGGCTGCCGAAGTACTTATACGACGTGCGTGGTTTCGATACAAAGCAAGTCGGCGCTTTCGGCTGGATCCCGTATGCCGCGGCCGGTGTCGGTAGCCTGCTAGGGGGATGGTTTTCGAGTCACTTACTCAGCCGGGGGCTGCCGCTGAATCGGGCCCGGAAGTTGGCTATGGCGTTGAGCGTGGCGTGTATGCCTTGGATTTACTTCATGACTCAGTCACCGGTGGAGATGGCTTTGTTCCTCTTTAGCCTGGCCTTTTGCGGCCAGCAGGCATGGTCGACGATGGTGATGACGCTGCCGACAGACTTGTTTCCTCGCCACACGGTTGGGGCGGTGGCCGGCTTGGTGGGGTTCGGCGGCGCGATGGGCGGCGTGGTGTTCGGTCTGGTGGTGGGATGGCTGCTGGATCACGGTACCGGCTATGGACCGGTGTTCGCGATCGTTAGTCTGATGCATGTAGCGGCTTTCGCCGTGGTGCTGTTGACGGTGCCGCGGATTGCGCCGCTCACGATGAAGCGCTGACTTTACTGGCGGGCCGCGGCGTGCAGTAACGTGGAATTGGCGAGCGAGATCTGCTGCCCTTCTGATTCCAGAATTACGTGGGTCGCCGTGACGGCTCGCAGGACTCCCTTGTGGCCGAGGATCTCCACCGGACGCCCAACTTCGAGAACTTTGCGGACATAGAAACCGGCGGCAATGTTACGTACGATCTCCCGGGTGCCGAACCCGAAGGACAAACCGAAGGCGAGCGCGGCGCCGCCGAGAATAATGCTGGTGACAATTCTGACGATGGCCGTATCGATCTTCAGTTGCCCGATGGCCATCATCACGCAAACGAAGAAGATTCCGCCGGAGACGACGCGGCCCAGGGCGGGCGCTACGTCAATGCCGGAACTCGCAGCGGACTGCTCGACGGTATCTCCCGCAAACTGGCCCAGCGCGGTGCCGACGATCAGCAGGAGCAGCGCGGCGACGATATTCGGCAGGTAGGCGAAGAAGGAACTGATCGCCGAGGAGATCGCTTCGAGGCCCATGGCGTCCGCTGTGGTTTGAGCGAGCACGAACAAAACCAGGAAATAGACAAGGCGTGGCAGGAAGAGGCTTAATTCCTGCCGGAGGCCAAGCCGTTCCAGCATCTGATCGACACCCACTTTGCCAACGAAGGCATCCAGGTGGACGCGGCGCAGGGCGAATCTGAGGGCAACTTCAATCACTTTGGCGAGCACCAGCCCCATCACGACAAGGCAAATGCCGACCAGGAGCTTGGGCGCAAAGGCGATGGTGGAATCCAGCAGGCCGCCAAAGGCTTGTAATAACTTATCTTTGATTTCCATTTCGCTTTCCTTCTGACGAACCCAGTAGTGCGGGAAGCTGGCTCAGCAAGCCGAAAAACTCCCGCATCAATGTTTTGGGGACGTCCCACCCGAATGACACCATCTGGCCGGAGGTCCGGCGGCGGTCGATCTTGTTGCGCACCAGACGCAGGAACTCGGGGGAGGCGTCGAGTTCGACTTCACGCAGACCGGTGACGGGTGAGTTGGGGTCGTTCATGCTGGCTCCTGATAAAGGCGGCGGAACTCCTCGCGGGCCCGCTTAATCCGCATCTTGACGGCTGAGAGGCTGATGCCCAGGGCGGATGCTACTTCGTCGTAAGAGAAGTCGTCCATGTCGGTCATGACCAGCGGCACGCGCAGCGTAAGCGGCAAGGCTTTCAGGACTTCGCCTACTCGTTGCCGTTGAGACGAATCTTCCAGAGATTTCTCGACCGTGGGCTCCACCCGCAGGCGGTCGTCTTCGGGGAGAATTTCCTCGCCGAAGCCGATCGCAGTTTTGCGTTCGCGCTGCTTCAAATGGTTCAGGCAGTGATTCACCTTGATGCGGCGCAGCCAATGGCCGAAGGTCGATTGGCCTTCGAATTTACGGATGCCGAAATAGGCCTTTACGAAAACATCCTGCGCGAGGTCTTCGAAGTTCGTTTCATCGCGCGTGAGATAACGGCAATTCGCCAAAACACGCTTCTGATGCAGTTGCACTAACTGTTCAAAGGCCCGGGAATCGCCTTCGGGCGATTGCTGTGCGGAACGTACCAATTGTGCTTCCAGATCGTCGGATTCGTTCTTGAATGAGGGCGGCATGATGGCGTGGGCGAGACCCTTAGGCTAGCAAAACCTGCCTTCCGGTACAGAGGACCATTTCATTCCTCAAAAAGTCACATTGCATTTTGGTTAATTAATATTAATGTGACTTTCAGGGGATTTCGCTGGTCTCAGGGTGGGCAACGCGTTGAGATGTACACCGTTTCGTTGCCGTCAGGAGAATTTGTGTTGACTGATTCCCATGAAAAGCCGAAGTTTGAACCCGGCCTTGCCGACTTGAGCCAGCCCGCCTTCCGTCCCGATCCGGTGATCGCCCGCGAACGCGCCAACCTGCGCCGCGCCCGGGGCCGTGTGAAGAAGTCCGTCAGTAAACGCATGGCAGATTGGCAGGCGACTTCGGATCCAGTGCCGGCCGAGTTTCCGCGGTTGAAGAGTCTTGGCGTGAGGAAGAAGCTGCTGCGACAGAAGGAAGTGCCTGTGGCTAGATTTCCGGAGGCGCTACCGTCGTTAGCGGACGTCGTTTGCCTGGCTGTGCTGGAGGCGAACCTACAGCGATCGGGTGCGCCGTTTACCGTGTCCGGCCTGGAGTGGCAGGATGTTCGGGTAGAGCCGCATTGGGGCGACGTTCTGAAGGCGTGGCTGCAGTTTCTGGCGGGTTTGGCCGGCGACGATGCCGTGGATCTTGGCAGTAGTTCCAATTCGCAGGCGGATGGTGCCGTCGAGGTGACGCTGAGCCTGAGCCATGCCGGCGTGCCCGCGATGGAGGCCCTGAGAACGGGTCCACTGGCGGACACGCTGAATGACTTGATGGCCCTTGCCGGCAATGCCCACTTGAAAGTCACTGGCGCCGAAATTGCCGTCCGGCTCTACATCACGCCGTCTCCCACCGCCTCTTCACTCTAGTTTCCATCCCCTTCGTTGTCGCTCGTTTGCCTGCTGAGGTGGCTGGCAGCGTGAGACAGCCGGGCCCGAGCCCTGATTTCGGGCCCGGTCTTTTTCTTTTCCTCGCTTCTTCATCGCATTTCTTCCACATCATAATCAAATCAGATTCATGCGTTGGCGATGGACTGCGCTTTGCGGATGAACGGCAGTTGCCTGCACTGATCGCGGAGCGGCAACCGGACAGTCTGGTGCTGCACGCGTCGGAGTCGCTGCGTCAGATGCTTTAGCTAGCTGCGGGGCGCCAGAATCGTTGCCGCGGCTTGGTCAGAGAGGACGTAGAAGTCAGCGTCTCCTTGGCGGCAATCGATCGCCAGGTGATAGTCGCCGGGTTCCGGGGCGGGATCAGGAAGTTCCAGTTGGGCGAGCGCGGCCAGCAAGGGTTCCGGGTCGTGGCGAAACCGGACTACACGGAGGAGCGGCGGCTTGCGGAGCCGGAGTTCGGCACACGCCCGCTCGAAGAGCAGCACCTCTTCGACGTAAGCGCCAGTGACGCGGCCGGTGTTCAACTCCTCCATGAGGAAGTGAGTAAATCGTCCGCATTCGGTGTCCAATTGCAGGCTCTCGGAAGGGTAGAGCCCCCAGAAACGATCGAGCGTTTCGCGCAGTTGTTCGCCCAACAGAAAGCAAGTGAACGGCAGCGTCTGATGGAGTGGCGCCATGCGGTTGGCGCGGTGGATGGCGGTATTCACCCGCATGCCGGGCTGCGCGGCTACAGTACGCAGGCGATGCAGTTCGAGGGGCGTCAGCCCGGGAAATTCGTCGGACTGCGCGAGAAATCGTTCGCGGTAGGCGGCCGAAGCTACCATGCGGCACAATACTTCCTGATAAGCGGCGAGGGACATGGTTAGGCGTATCGATCCCAGATGCGGCGGGCGTGGCTCAGTTCGGCCACAATTCCTTCGGTCTTGAGCATGGGATAGGACGACTCGTGAAACTCGAAGGTGACGGCGGAGACGGCGGGGGCGGCGCGCAAGGTGTCTTCAAGCAGGCCCCAAACCGGCTCCGCCACCGGACCCGCGTGGGCGTCGGTATAGAAGCCGAGCAGATCATCGCCGCCGGCAATATGCAACTCCACTACCTGTGACAGATCGAGGTCGCGCAGAAAGGACTCCGGCGTGAAGCCGTGGTTGCGGGAGTTGACGTAGACATTGTGCAAGTCGAGCAAAATGCCGCAGCCGGACTCGCGCGCCAGGCGATTGAGGAACTCGGGCTCTGACATCTCCTGGTCCGGCGCGTCGACGTAATAGACGTTATTCTCCAGCAAAAACGGGCAGGGAACCTCGGCGCGGATGTGTTCTACGCGGTCTTTGATCAACTGAAGAACTTCCTGGTCATAGGGGACCGGCATGGAAATCGCGGTGTGCATTTCGTGTTCGCCGGGTAAGCGGGCAAAGGAGAGGTGGTCGCTGTGCCAGGCAAAATCGAGCTCAGTTTGAATGCGGTTGATCTGATCCACGTGGCCCAGGTCAAACAGACCGGCGCTGCCGATGGAGAGTCCGATGGAGTGGCAAAGCAAGGGTTTCCGTTCGCGAACGCGGCGGAAAAGGTCGAAGGAGGCATCGAGCGTAGCGTACCGCGGCGTAGCGTCTACGCCGCGGTCGGACCATTCGCGGTCAGGGATGATCTCCAGGTAGTCGAAGGCATCGGCGTGCGACGTGACGAACTCCGGTAACACCGGATTGAAGAGGAGACCAACGCCCAACTTCGGCTGGGGTACAGAAGGCAAAAGCTAGAAGTTCACCACGTTTTCAAACTTCTGCTTGATGTCCAGGTCAAGGCCGGAATAGCAGCCGCCGCAGAACTTCAAGCCGATCTTTTTGGCGAGGGCTTTGTCGGCGAAGATCGATTTCTGCGCCTTCAGGATGTCATCCAGGGGCGTTCCCGGGTCAAAGGCGATCTCAACGGCAGCCTTGCCGAATCGGCCGGCTTTCGTAGCGGTAATGGAAATTGCCATACTGATTATCTCGTTTCCTTTGTGTTGCATGCGTTTGGATTAGAAACGCTCCATGAAGTATTTGGCGGAACCATAAGTAAAGTCAAGTCAAAAAGATACGAGCGTTTTCGATTCGTCGGGACGGCGAAGTGTTGGAGAATTGAGCGCCCTTCATATTTGTAACTAAGCATGGGGTATTTCGACACTTGTTAAGGTATTTTTTGAATGTCAATTCGGGATCTGTTGAATTGATCTGCACTTTGAGCGGGCGGGATTCGGAATCGCCGACGCGCAAGATTTTACTTGGACACAGTCGTAAACGGAGTCAATCGTTGCGTTGGGTTTCGCGTAGAGGAACGGGGAGGGCGGCGGCAGCGGGCTGTAGCACAATAGTGGTGATCGTATGCACATTCCAGACGGCTATCTGAGTCCTTCCACCTGCGCGATCGCCTACGCGTCGGCGGCGCCGTTCTGGTATGTGGCCATGCAAAAAGTGAAGCGGCAACTGCATACGCGGTTCGTCCCGCTGATCTCCGTCTTCTCCGCCTTTTCCTTCGTGATCATGATGTTCAACCTGCCTCTGCCTGGCGGCACGACCGGGCATGCCACGGGTGTCGGACTGGCGGCGGTAGTGCTGGGTCCGTGGGCCGGCATGCTGGCCATTTCCGTCGCGCTAGCGATTCAGGCGGTCTTTTTTGGCGACGGCGGGATCACGGCGATTGGTGCGAACTGCTTCAACATTGCCATTGTTGGCAGCCTGGTCGCGTCTCTGGTTTATCGCCTGGTGGCCGGCACTTCGGCCATGGGCTCGTCGCGGCGATTGCTGGCCGCGGGTTTGGCGGGCTACGCCGGCATCAACGCCGCCGCACTGATTACCGCCATTGAATTCGGCTTGCAGCCGATGCTGTTTCGTGACGCGGCGGGCACGCCTCTCTATGCGCCATACCCACTGAGTATTGCGATTCCAGCGATGATGATCGGTCATTTGACCTTTGCCGGATTCGCCGAGTTCCTGGTTTCGGCCGGGGTCGTTTCCTACCTGCAGCGGACGGACCCCACCTTGCTGGCGCGCGAGGCGCCCGGGGCCGAAGTAAGTCTGGCGGCGGCTTCGTTGCGTAAGCTTTGGGCAGGGCTGGCGCTGCTGATGATCCTGACGCCCTTGGGACTGTTGGCCGTCGGATCGGCTTGGGGCGAGTGGGCGCCGGAAGATTTTGCGAACCCCGAAACGCGCCGGGAGATCGCGTCCGCCTCGCAAGGACAGGCCCCGGCGACGGCTCCGGCCGGATTGCAGAGGCTTTCCACGATCTGGACCGCGCCAATTCCCGACTATGCACCGCCCATCCTGAAGAGCGCCGCATTTGGCTATGTTCTGTCGGCGATGGCGGGCACGGGCTTGATCATCCTGTTTTCACTGGTAGCCTTCAGGCGGCGCAATGTCTGAAGGTTTGCACCATCTGGTGCACCGGCGGAAGGGCTTTCTGGACCGGACGCTGGCGGAGTTGGCTCATGTGTTGGATCGTTCGTTTTCGGCGGAGCTTTTGTCGACGTCGAGTGGTCTCCTGCAAGGAATCGACCCGCGGGTGAAACTCGCCGGAGCCGGCATCCTGATCCTCACCGCCGCGGCATCCCGTTCGCTCTGGCTGCTGGCCGCCGTTTTCGTTGTCACCGTGACGCTGGCGTTCGCCAGCCATTTGAAGGTGCGCGAACTCCTCACCCTCTGGATCAGCGTCCTTCTCTTCAGCGGCGTCATCGCGCTGCCGGCTTTGTTCCTCACGCCAGGGCAGCCGCTCGGGTGGGGCGTGACGAAGCAAGGGTTGCAAGCCGCGACATTTCTGCTGGCGCGTGTACTTGCCACAAGTACCGTGGGCTCGGTGTTGGTCTCCACGACGCCCTGGAATCATTTGCTGCGGGCGATGCGCGCGTTCCGGTTGCCCGTGGTCGCCGTGGTGCTGATTGGCATGACTTACCGCTATATCTTCCTGTTTATCCAGACCACCATGGATATGCTGGAAGGGCGGCAGAGCCGTCTGGCCGGTGAATTGCCGGCGAAAGAGCGACGCGCGATGGCCTTGGCCACCGTTGGGGTGCTGATGAGTAAGGCTTTCGAGTTGAGCAGCGACATCCATCTAGCCATGCAATCGCGCGGCTATCGCGGCGAGGTGCATGCGCTCGATGAGAGTCCCTTGCGCGTACGCGATTGGGCCATTCTGTCGATCCTGGCGGTAGGGAGCGGGGTCGCCCTTTGGCGCTGAACGTCTTTGAACTCGAGCAGGTAAGTTTTGCCTATCGCGGCGTCGTGGCGCTCGACAAGGTTTCCCTGAGCATTCCGGCGGGGCAACGGCTCGCTTTGCTGGGCGCAAACGGCTGCGGCAAGTCCACGTTGTTGCGCATTCTCGATGGCTTGTACTTCCCGGATTCTGGCATCGTGAAGTATCACGGCGTTCCACTGACCGAACACGATTTCGAGCATGACGCCTTTGCGCACTCATTCCGCAAGCGGGTCGGTCTGGTCTTTCAGAATCCCGACGTCCAACTCTTCTGCCCCACCGTCTTTGATGAAGTGGCCTTCGGTCCCCTGCAGTTGGGTTGGCCCAAGGACAGGATCAAGGCGATGGTCGCCGAGGCTCTCGAGTACTTTGAGATCGCCGAACTGAAGGATCGTGCCCCGCATCGCTTGTCGGGTGGTGAGAAAAAACGGGTCGCGCTGGCTTCGGTGCTGATTATGGATCCCGAAGTAATCCTGCTGGACGAGCCTACCGCCGCGCTCGATCCGCGCAGCCAACGGCAGATTGTGGACCTGATGAAGAGTTGGGAGGACTTAGGCAAGACGATCATCACCGCCACCCACGATCTGCATTTACTAGACGAGATCGCTGGCGAGTGCGTGGTGATGGACAAGGGCCGCATCGCGGGGCGGGGGAGTCCGGCCGAAGTGCTGGCCGATGAGCGTTTGCTACTCGGCGCCAACCTGATTCTCGGTCGCTAAATCAGCTTTTGGACTGTTTACTCGTTTGACCACGTTTGCATCCGGAACATAACATTTTGTTAATGAATCTGGAGTTTGACAATACCCCCATCCCTTGATAGGCTTCCCCGAGCATTTACTCCCGGGAGTCACCACTATGTTTCGTTTTGTCTCGACAATGCTCTTGTCGGCTGCTGTGTTGTGCGCCCAATCGACGGGCGCCGCGTCTTTGGTCGGAACCGTTACCGACACCAGCGGCGCTGTTATTCCAGGTGCCAAGATTTCGGTTCGTAACCTCGGCACGCAGTTTCTGTATGAAAGTCAGACGAATGCTGACGGTTCCTACTTTGTCCCCAACCTGCCCTCCGGTAGCTATGACCTGACGGTGGAGGGCCAAGGATTCAAACGCTTCGTCCAGAGCGGCCTGATTCTGCGCATCAGCGAATCGCCACGCATTGACGTTCGGCTTGAAGTGGGTAACGTTACGGAAAGCGTGAAGGTGGATGCCACCCCGCCACTGCTGGAGACGGAGTCGGCCAGTTCCGGACAAGTCCTGGACGGCGAAGTGGTGGAGAAACTGCCCGTGATGCAGAAATTTGTCCACCGCGTGTTGCTGTATATGCCCGGCATGACGAACATCAACGGCCAGCACGCCGTGGGTCAGCGCCAAAGGGCGATCGGCTATTCCATGGATGGCGTCAGCGGCAAGGAGCCTGCCGTTGGCCAGTTAGGCGACTATCAACGAACCATGATTGCGTCGCTCGATTCGGTGCAGGAGTTCAAAATGTGGACCACCGGCTCACCGGCCGAGTTCGGCCACTCGGCGGGCGGGCAATTGAGCTTGGTCTTTAAGGGCGGCACGAATCAGTTCCACGCCACCTTGGAGGATCGCTACACGAACGGCAAGCTCATTCATCGAGCCTTTCTGGAGCAGTTGCCGCGCACCGGTGCGTTTGCCTATCACGAGTGGGGTGCGACGGGTTCAGGCCCGATCGTGAAGGACAAGACATTCTTCTTTCTCGGCTTCCAGCAACACTACGAAAAGCTGAGCGAGACGGTGATCGTTACAGTGCCAAATCCAGAGATGCTCGCGGGTAACTTCTCCTTCGGCGGCCGGGGCCTGCCAATTTATAACCCATTTACGACAACGCAGAATGGAACTACCTGGACGCGGCAGCCGTTTCCGAATAACCAGATACCGGCGTCGTTGATTGATCCGGTGGCGCGCAAAGTAATTGACCTGAAGCCATGGTTACCACAATCCGATGCGGGCACCATTCAGCCGACAGGACCGGTAAACAATCTTACTTACAACGCCGGCGGCGCTTACGACTTCAGCCGCTACGACGCCAAGGTGGACCACCAGTTCACCACGAACCACAAGATCTTCGGACGGTACTCGCTGGTCCGTCATCGCAGCGAAGAGAGGCCCGTCCGCGAGTTGTCCGCTGTCACTTATGGCAATGTCTACGTGAAGCCGCTTGACCAGAGCAACATCGTTATTTCCGATACGATGACTCTGAGCCCGACGACCATCAACGAAATGCGTCTCGGCTTTAATCGCCGCGTTAACTCTGCAGTACCGGAAACCTTCGGCGGCGACTGGGCGAAGCAACTGGGCATCCCCGGCGTCTCTGCGGACACGTTCCCTGAGTTCCAGAACTCGGGTGGAGGCCGGTTCTACGGACTTGGACCGGGAGGCCGCTCAAAGGACGTCGCCGAGGACATCACTTTCCAGGAAAATTTCACCAAGATTGCCGGCAAGCACACGCTCAAGTTTGGCTACGAGATGATGCGGATTCGGTACAACTCGCTGCAGGCGACCCTTCCCTCCGGCCAGTATCGGATGGCCGGTACCGAGTTGCCGTTCACGCCCAATACGGGTAACGCCTTTGCCAGCTTCCTGCTGGGCACTGTCGGCCAGGGCATCTTTCAGCAGAATCGGGCCACTTGGCTGCCACGCTGGTGGTCCCACGCCTGGTATGCGCAATCCACTTGGCGTCCGATTCGTAATGTGACGGTAGAAATGGGCCTGCGGTGGAGCTATGAGTCGCCGTTCTCGACGAAGTATGGCCAGCAGTCTCAGTTTGACCCCAACGCGACGGATCCGCTCACCGGGCGCCGCGGCGCGATTCTGCATGGCAAGGGCAACCTGGCCAAGCGCGACCTGAATAACTTTCAGCCCCGGCTCGGTCTCGCTTGGAACTTCCACCCGCGTGCCGTTTTCCGTTCGAGCTTCGGCATGTATACGGTCGACCTGATGACCAACACTGCGGGTCAGAACTTCGAAGAGTACATTGCTACGGCTAACGTACAGCCGGTGCCGGGCGATCCGCGGCACGCATTCCTTTTGTCGCAGGGGCCGGGGAACTTCTCGTTTCCGGTCGCGCCCGACGGTTCCGTCCCCTTTCAGGGGACCAACTTCGGCGGGCGCAATGCCTCCTGGTTCGATCCCAACATGCGCATGCCCTATGTCTCGATGTGGTCCGGCGGATTCCAGTTTCAGTTGACGAAGAACTGGGTGGCCGAGACCCTCTATCAGGGCTCTCAGGGCGTCGGGTTGCTAAACAACTGGGACATGAATGTCGTGCCGCTCGACGTTTCGACTGACCCGGCTCAGTTGAACGCTATCTTCAACGCCACTCAGAACTTCAAGCCCTATCCTCAGTTCGGCGCGATCCAACACTTTTCAAACTACGGGCACAACAACCACCACTCGAGCACCTTCCGGATTGAGCGCCGCTATGCCCAAGGCATGACGCTTAACGCCTTCTATCAACTTGGCAAAACGCTCAACGACGGCGACGACGATGGCGGCCGTTCCGGCATCACCTTCTACAACCGCCGGCTGGAAAAAGGCCGCGCCAGCTATGACATTCGCCACCGCTTCGTCAGCGTGATGACCTACGAACTGCCCTTCGGCAAAAGCCGCCGGTGGATGAACGGTGGCGGCGTGAAGAACTACTTCCTCGGCAACTGGGACTTCGCCTGGACCCAGACCTTCCAAAGCGGTCCGCCCATGCTGATCACGGCGGCCGGCAGCCCCAATCGCTATCTTCCCGGCATGGTGCGACCCAACGCCGTCCAGCCGGCGGAGCAGATGGTGGTAGACAACTACACCGTTGGGAATCGTTTCCCCCTCGCCGCGCAGAATTCCTACCTCAACACCTCGGCCTTCGCCTATCCGGCACCCTTCACTGCCGGCACGCTCGGCCGCAACGTCATCGAAAGCCCGGGCCTGCAATGGACCCAGCTTTCGCTCTCAAAGACAATTGCCATCAAAGAGCGCTACCGCTTCACTGTGCGCTGGGACTGCAACAACCCCACCAAGCAGCCCCAACTCGCCGACCCCGGTGGCAGCTACAACCTGCAAAGCATCGCCGCCTTTGGGCGGTTCAATGGCATTGGGCGTGGCAGCTTCTCCGATATCGGCACCGCTCGGATGCACCACGTGATCGTGGGCAGGTTCGAGTTCTGAAATATAGTTGAAATTAGGTACTTCACATTTCCAAGAGTATGTGATAAAGCATATTTTCTTCCGTTTCTCGGATATTGGGCAAAATATGTAGATATTTTCACCATTTTCACCTCCTTGGGGGCGGTGTCTTCTCATTCCTCATTGACAACCCGCAAACGTGAGCGCTAGCTTTATATAAAGTTTTCGTGTTTTCTGTTAGGGGAAAGAATGAAGAAATTTGAGACGGTCTGTTTTCGTTTAGTGGCCACGCTCGCCCTCCTTTTCGTCATGGCGCCTGCGTCCATGGCTCAAACGCTCTATGGTTCCCTCGTCGGAACGGTTCAAGATTCCTCGGGCGCTCCCATGGCGAACGCCAAGGTTTCAGCCACCAACAAAGGCACCGGCTTAGTGATGGAGGCAACCACCGATTCGGATGGTTCTTTCACCATCCTCAACGTTCCGCCCGGTGCATACGATGTCAAATCCGCGCTGGCTGGCTTTAAAGGGCAGTCGGTTACTGATCTCAACGTGACTGTGAACACTGTGAGCCGCCTGGACTTCCGGATGGAAGTCGGTGCGGTCACTGATTCGGTTACCGTTGCTGCGGAAGTCGCTCAGCTCCAAGCTGACAAGGCCGACACCCACACGGAAATTCGCGCTGACATGGTGAAGAATATTCCCCTGTCCGGCCTGCGCAATTACCAGAGCCTGATCAACCTCGTTCCTGGCGCCACTCCGGCCGTCTTCCAGAACTCCATCACGGACACCCCGATGCGCTCGCTGCGCACGAACATCAACGGCACGAACGCGAACAACAACGTCACGCGTATTGACGGCGCGTCCAGCGTCAACCTCTGGTTGCCCCATCACGCCGGTTACGTGATGCCCTCCGAAATGATCGAAACGGTGAACGTCACCACCACCTCCGGCGATGCCGAGCAAGGCATGGCGGGCGGCGCGGCGATCACCGTCGTCACCAAGAGCGGTACGAATACCTTCCACGGCAGCGCTTTCTGGTTCCACGATAACCAGCACCTGCGCGCCCGCAACTTCTTCGCCACCACCAAGCCGGTCAGCATCTTCAATAACTTCGGCGGCACCATCGGCGGCCCCATCGTCAAGAACAAGCTGTTCTTCTTCTACAGCTATGACAACACGAAGCAGCGCATCGGCCAGGTGGGCTTCTACAACGTCCCCACGGCGCCGCTCCGCGCCGGCAACTTCTCGAACGTCGCCACCCTGATTTACGATCCGGCGACCGGTAACCCGCTCACGGGCACGGGCCGCTCGGTCTTCCCGGGCAACATCATCCCGGCGAACCGCATCAGCCCCATCGCCCAGCGGATTCAGAGCTACTATCCGGCGCCCAATTTTGGCTCTGCCGAGCTCAATAACTATCAGGCGGCGGCGACCCCGCTGTTTAATCGCGCCTACAACGACGTCAAGCTGAACTACCAGCGCAACCAGAACCACACCATCTGGGGCCGCTACGGACAGATGTTCGCCCTCTCGGGCGGTACGGGTATCTTCGGCGACGGCGTGGGTCCGGCCCCCGGCGCTGACCCTGGCTTGGGCGACACGAAGGTGCGCAACATGTCCGTGGGTCACACGCTCACGTTGAGCGCAAACCTGCTGATCGACGGCGTCGTCGGTTATCAGCGCATGGATCAGTTGGTGAAGGGCCAGGACTTCGGCAAGGACTTCTCCAGCATCCTCGGAATTCCCGGTATCGGCGGACCCGATCCGCGCCAACTCGGCTTCCCCAACGTCTCCTTTAATTCCTACAACGGCTTCGGCGTTCCCGGATGGATGCCGGCCGAGCGTACCGAAGAGAGCTTCACCACCTCGCAGAACCTGCGCTGGGTGAAGGGTAAGCATAACTTGGCTTTCGGTTTCGACGGCGTGTTGCACCGCCTGAATCACTGGCAGCCGGAACTCGGCGCCGGCCCGCGTGGTGCCTTCACCTTCGGTGGCGGTGTTACGGGCAATGGCAGCTTCAACAACTTCAACAGCTACGCGGCTTTCCTGCTGGGCCTGCCGAGCAACATCTCGAAGAGCATTCAGAATATTCTCGCTACCGGTCGCGAGTATCAGTTCGGCTTCTACGCACAGGATCGCTTCCAGGCCACCCGCAAGCTCACGGTTAGCTGGGGTCTGCGCTACGAGTACTACCCGCTGATGGGCCGCTCGAACGGCAAGGGCATCGAACGCCTCGATCCCTCCACCAACCTCGTGTACCTCGGTGGCCGTGGCAACGTGCCGCGCTCGAATGGCTTCTCGGTCAGCAAGCGCAACATTGCTCCTCGCCTGGGCCTCGCCTACCGTTTGAACGAGAGCACCGTGATCCGCACCGGCTACGGCATGAACTTCAGCCCGCTGCCTTGGTCGCGTCCGCTGCGCGGCTTCTACCCGCTCACGGTGAACTTCAGCTTCCCGTCAGCGAACGACAACGTTTCAATCCGCTCGCTTGCGGAAGGTATCCCGCCGGTCGTTGGCCCGGACCTCTCCACTGGCGTCGTCACCCTCCCCGCTGCCGCCGACATGCGTAGCCCCTACGCTGGCGAGATCAGCCGCGGCTACATTCAGAGCTGGAACTTCACGCTGGAGCGCCGCCTTCCCGGTTCCATCGTCTCCTCCATTGCTTACGTCGGTACGCAGAGCACCAACGTCATGGGCGACCGCGACGTCAACTCCGGCCAGATTCTCGGAGCTGGCAACGCCGGCCGTCCTTACTCGGCTCAGTTCGGCCGCAACATCTCCACCCTGATGTGGGATGGCTATCTCAGCGCGAACTACCATGCGCTTCAGACCTCTGTTCGCCGCCAGGCCAAGGGCTTGACGCTGCAGGGCTCCTACACCTGGTCCAAGGCCCTCAATATGGCCGACGATGAAGGTTGGCAGGGTGTGAGCTACAACTGGGGACCGGCCTTCCGCCGCAACTACGCTCCGGCCGGCTACGATCGCACGCACGTCTTCCAGATGGGCTACGTCTACGAATTGCCCCTCGGCAAGGGCCAGAAGTGGGCCAATGGCAAAGTGGCCAACGCCGTGATCGGCGGCTGGCAGTTCTCCGGCATCATGTCGGCTTACACGGGCACTCCGTTCACCCCGGGCGCTCCCGCCGGTACGCTCAACCTGCCTGGCAACATCCAGACCGCTGACCAGGTGAAGGCCGATGTCGGCCGTCCTGAGGGCATCGGCCCTGGCACCACCTTCTACGACACCAGTGCCTTCGCCAACGTCGTCGGTGGTACTCCCCGCTTCGGTTCCATGGGCCGCAACAGCATGCGCAACCCTGGCATCTTCCGCAACGACCTTACGCTGAGCAAGAACTTCAACATCGGCGAGCGTCTCACGATGAACCTGAAAGGTGAAGCCTTCAACTTCACCAATAGCCGCTTGTCGACAGGCTTTGCCTCAACTGACGTCACCAACGCTAACTTCCTCCGCGTCCTGAGCGCAGTGGACGAACGGCAATTCCGCCTGGCCCTCCGCTTCCAGTTCTAAGGAAGTGTTCGCTAAGGTAATAGAGAGGCTCCGGTTTCGGCCGGAGCCTTTCTGCTTTTTTATGCGTCTGCTTTGCCTCATCCCGATTGCCGCCGCCCTGCTTTCCGGGCAACCCCTCGAGCAAAAGGCCGCCCAGGCCCGCAGTCTGATGGAAGCCGGTCGCTTCGCTGATGCAGCTCTGCTCTGGGCCGACTTGGCCAAAGCTGTCCCCGGCAATGGGGGACTCCTCCTCAATCAGGGCATGTCCCTCCACATGTCCGGCGCTGACGCCAAAGCCATCCCCGTCCTCGAATCCGCTGTGAAGCTCGGCGCTCCCCCTCCGGCCTTCCTCTTCCTCGGCGCTTCCTACCTGCGCACCAACCAACCTGCCAAGGCCCTCGCCCCCCTCAAGCGGTTCGCTGCCGCTGACCCCAACCACGTCGAAGTCCGTCTCATGCTGGTCGATGCCGCGGGCCTCACCAATCAACCCGCCGAGGCCCTCCCACACCTCGAAGCGCTCGCCAATCTCGACCCACAACGTCCCGCTGTCTGGTACCAACTCGGCCGCACTTACGAAGAACTCGCCTTTGCCGAGTTCACGCAGCTCGAAAAACTCTTTCCCGAAAGCGGACCCCACTTCGCCCTCCTCGCCGAATCCCGATCTAAAGTCAGCCAGAATCGCGCCGCCTTCTTCTTCTACCGTCAGGCCCTCGCCAAGTCGCCCAACATGCGTGGACTTCACCAGGCGCTCGCTGACATCTACCGGCGCACGGGTGAGCCGTCCTGGGCACTCTCCGAGGATGTCGCCGAAGTCAAACTGGGCGAGCCCAACTGCGCCGCAGCCAAGACGCCCGAATGCGCTTTTACTGCCGGCAACTTCCCCCAGACTCTGGCTTTGGCTCGCCCCCTCCGCACCGCTGACGCCTTCTACTGGCGCGTTCGCGCCTACGACGCATTAGCGCGCAAGGCCTTCGGCCGACTCGGCCAACTGCCCGAGTCGGCCGAAGGCTATCGCTTTCAGGCGGAAGCTCACCGGGATGCCAACCGCCATGCCGAGGCGGCCGCAGCCTGGCGCGAAGCCCTTCGCCTTGCCCCCGGCCAACCGGACTTCGCCCGCGAACTCATCGCCGCCCTCCTCCAAACCAAGCAATACGCCGAAGCTCAGAAGGAACTCGACCCGCTCCTCGCCAAGTCCCCGACGGCTGACCTCAACTTCCTGCAGGGCGACCTATTCCTCGCCCAGCAACAGCCCGACCAAGCTCTGCCATTCCTCAAGAAAGCCGCCGCCCAGGACCCTCGCCTCCTGCCCGCCCGTGCGGCCCTCGCCCGCGCTCTGCTCCAAGCCGGCCAACCCGCCGAAGCCCTGCCTCACGCCACTGCCGCCCTCCCCCTCGACGCCGATGGCAGCCTGCACTTTCAACTGGCGCGCGCCTATCAGGCGGCTGGACAAACCGAAGCCGCCGCGGCGGCCATGGCGAAGTACCAGCAGATCCAGGCTCGCACCAAAGCGCAGGAACGTGTCGTCGACGAACAGGTGAAGATCACGCCGCCATGAACTTGCTGTTCCTTCTGGCCCTCGCACAGGTCCGCTTTGAGAACGTGGGTGGCGTCGACTTCGTCCTCCAAAACCACGCCACCCCGCAGAAGCAGATGATCGAGACGATGCCGGGCGGCATCGCCATCTTTGACTACAACGGCGACGGCCGGCCTGATCTCTTCTTTGCGAACGGCGCCACCGTGCCTGCACTGAAGAAGGAAGGCCCCAAGGATTGGAACCGCCTCTATCGCAATGACGGCAACTGGAAGTTCACCGATGTCACCGAGTCCGCTGGCCTTCAAGGCGAAGGCTACGCCATGGGCGCTGCCGCGGCCGACTTCGACGGCGACGGTCACGTAGACCTCTTCGTTGCCGGTGTCCAGCGCAACCTCCTCTATCGCAACCTGGGCAACGGTAAGTTCGCCGATGTCACCGCCAAAAGCGGCATCAAGAGTAGCGAATGGAGTGTCGCCGGCGGCTGGTTCGACTACGACGGAGATGGCCGGCTCGATTTGCTCGTCGCCAACTACGGCCAATGGACCAAAATGCAGGACCGTTTTTGCGGCGACGCTGCGCGCAACCTGCGGATCTACTGCCACCCCAAATACTTTGAACCCCGCCCGAATCAGCTTTACCGCAATCTGGGCAATGGGGTCTTTGAAGACGTCTCCGTCAAGTCCGGCATCGCTGCCCACAAAGGCAGGGGCATGGCGGTCGTCTTCGCCGACTACGACGCCGATGGACGTCTGGACGCCTTTGTCACCAACGACAATCTCCCCAACTTCCTCTTCCGCAATCTTGGCAATGGCAAGTTCGAAGAAGTCGCGCTGCTGGCCGGCGTCGCCTTGCTGGACCATGGCAAGCCCATTGCCAGCATGGGGGCCGACTTCCGCGATTACGACAACGACGGCAAGCCCGACATCGTCCTCACTGCCCTCAACGGCGAGACGTTCCCGGTCTTCCGCAACCAGGGCGGCGGCAGCTTCAGCGACCAGACTTTTGCTTCGCAGGTGGCCCGGCTCAGCAATTCGCGCAGCGGCTGGGGCGTTGGCTTCGTCGACTTTGATAACGACGGTGCTAAGGACCTCTTTACTGCCAACTCGCATGTCAATGACCTCGTCGAGAAGTTCGAAGCCGCCACCTATCTACAGGCGAACGCGGTTTTCCGCCAGACCAAGGGCAAGTTTGCCGAAGTGCCCGAGAGCGGTCTGCAGAGCACTCTGGCCGCCCACCGCGGCGCAGCTTTCGCCGACCTCGATCAGGACGGCCGGATGGATGCCGTCGTGACCGTGCTGTCTGGCAAGGTCGAAATCTGGCGCAACGTGAGCGAGAACTCCGGCCACTGGCTTCAACTGGACCTGGTGCGGGGGCTCGGTGCACGTGTCGAAGTGGATGGCCAGCACCAGTTGCTGATGTCAAGCGTCAGCTATGCCTCTTCCGTGCTCGACGCGGTCCACTTTGGGTTGGGCGCCTCGGCTGAGCCACGGCGCGTGACCATCGTTTGGCCGTCCGGCCAGCGGCAGATCCTCAATGGCGTGAAGGTCGACCAGCGCTTACGAGTGTCCGAACCGGCTCGCTGATATATACTGGCAAGCGCTTATGCGCCTGCTGTTTCCCCTCACCCTCCTGCTGAATGTGGCTTACGCCGCCGACCCTGCCCTGCACATCAAGACGCCGATGGCTCCGCCCGCCTGGGCGATGCTCGAGCAAAAACTATTGGCGGCCAACTCCGAAGCCTGCGATCGCTTTGCCAAGAAGTATCTCGATAGCCGCGGCTACTTGCTTCATACTCCTCGCTGGGGGACGCTCGATGGGCCCGACGATGCGATCGAAACCTTCTTCAACTGGACCCTCCTCCACGCCATGGGCGGCAGCGACAAAGTGCTTGCCCACTACAAGCGGGCCCACGAAGGGCACCTGCGGCAATATGGCGAGCTCCGAACTAAACTGACTGATCTGGCGCAGAACGGTGCCTACTACAAGGAGTTCATCACTCAGTCTGACTGGTTCCACATCGGCGAAGGCATGCGCGCCTTCCACTTCCTCGGTCTCGCCGACCCCAACGCCGAACACTACAGCGCCCGCGTCAAACGCTTCGCCGGCATGTACATGAACGAGGATCCCGAAGCCCTCAACTACGATCCGCAACTCAAGATCATCAAGAGCATCTGGACCGGCAGCCAAGGTCCGATGCTCCGCAAAGCCACCACTTACGATTGGGTCGGCGACCCCGTCCCCGGCAGCTTCCACCTTCTCCACAATTCCGCCAGCCGCTCCAAGCTACTCAATCTCGAAGCCAATTACAAAAAGATGCTCGCCCACTGCGACGAGTATCTCGATAGCGTCGGCGATAACTCGTTGAATCTGGCCTCCACCAACCTCGCCGTAAATGCCTACGCACTTACTGGTGAAGCCAAGTACAAGAAATGGATTGAAGAGTACATGGGCGCCTGGAAGCAGCGCACCGCCGAGACGGGCGGCTTCATCCCCTCAAACATCGGCCTCGACGGCAAGCTTGGCGGCGCGCACAATGGCCAATGGTGGAAAGGGACCTACGGCTGGAACTTCACCATCTTCGACGGCGAACTCGAAAAGATCGCCCACCGCAACTACTTCGTAGCCGGCTCCTGGCCTGGCTTCAGCAACGCTCTGCTGGTTACCGGTGATCAGAGCTACATCGACGTCCTGAGAAAGCAGATGGACCTGCTCTACGCGCAGAAGAGGACGGTGAACGGCAAGCTCATGCTGCCCCAAATGTACGGCGATCCCAAAGGCTACAAATACAATGGCAAGCCCGAGTGGTATCAATACAGCGACAACCTCTACACTGATCGCCTTGCCGAGATCTACTTCTGGTCGATGGATCGGCGGGACCTCGAACGTGTTCCGCTCACCGGTTTCCTTGGCTACCTCGAGGGTAAAGATGCTGACTATCCCACGAAGGCCCTGCAGAAGGACTTTGCCGAACTGCGGCGAAATATGGAAGAGATCGATCGCGACGAAACCACCGCGGACACGCGTCTGGCCGACTACCTTCTGGAGATGAATCCCGCGGTGACCGATACGTTGGCCAATCTCACCATGGGCGCCTACTTCGCCCGTGGCAAGATCTGGACGTTGCATGCGCGCTTCCGCTACTTCGATCCTGTACAACAGCGCTCCGGTTTGCCGGCCGATGTGGGCGCCTTAGTCGAGAAACTCGGCGTCAGCTCCGCCACGCTGACCTTAGTAAACACCAACCCCATTGACGCGCGCATTGTCACCGTCCAAGCCGGCGGCTACGGCGAGCATCGCTTCAACACCGTCACGGTCAATGGTCAGAAAATCGCGGTCAACGGCCCACTCCTCACCGTGAAAATCGAGCCTGGCTCTGGTGCCAAACTCGAGTTCGACATGACACGCTATCAGAACGCGCTGACGCTCGCGCAGCCTTGGAGTCGCGGCTTTTAGTTGGTGCGGCGTGCTGAGTACTTCGTCAGCGTGTCAATGTAAGCCTTCGCGACTTCCGGGGTTGTTTCCTTCTCCAGAATGTCGCGATTCTTCATCTTCTTTTTCGCGGAGCCATACAGTTCGGCGATTGCATCCTGATCCTCGCGAATGGTGGCGCCGGTGAGCGAAATGCCGGCAAAGATTCCGCGGCTGCGCGAATAGCTGAGAATCTCGGCGCGCATCTGGGCGTCCGTTGCGGCATTGGCATCGCGGCCAACCGGCCCGCCGGCAACGCTCGCATTCGCCCCGATGGTGAACTTGTTGTTGAGGAGCTTCTTTACCCCGGCCTGATTCATAATCAGCAGCACGACGTCTACCTCTGCGCCACCGGCCTGCAGCCCGATGCTCCCGCCTTCAATCTTCACGGCCCCGGGCGCGCTCCAGGCGCTGCCATCTTTGGTGCGACAGGTCATAAAGCCACGTCCGAAGCGGGCGCCAATGATGAAAGCGCCCTTCTTGAGGCCAGGGACCACTACGGCGCATTCGCTCTTTACCAGTAAGTCCTTCGGAATGCCCTTATCGCCCTCGGCCATCGTCTCGTTCACGACGATCGTGGCGGCTTCCAGGCGTTCGGCAACCGCGCTACGAGCAGAACTTTGGGCGCTTAAGGTCGCTGTCGCGAGCAGGGTGGAAAAAATCAAATACTTCATCGCAAACTCCTCTATATTCGGCTGGAACCTGGATGCGAGACGCGCCATCAAAGGGTACAGCGAATCCGATGATGACCTTCCTTGCGCCTTTCATGCTGGTTCTGGTGGCCTTCGCCGCTCAGGATACCACCCCGCCCCAGTCGGACACCAAGGGGAAAAAAGCTTTGATGCTCGAAGAGCAGGATTGGAAGCTGCGGGAATTGAATGAGCAGAAACTGCCGGAAGGCTTACGCTTGGTGCCGGAATTGCGCTTTTCCAAGGGACGCATTTCCGGTAACTCGGGCTGCAATCGCATGTTTGCGGCTTACGAACGATCCGGCGATTTCCTCAAGTTCGGCATGATGGGCAGTACGATGATGGCCTGTGCCGATCCCAATATTGAGCAACCAACCTTAAAAGCCTTGGGCAAAGTTGCTCAGTATCGAGTTTCTGAGAAGGGCTTGGAACTCCTGTCGAAAGATAAAAAGGTCCTGGCCTGGTTTGTGGCCAAGTAATTGCTCTATCTGCCCCAGAGCGGCAAGAATTGCCGTATGGCGATGGAATACGCAACTGCCGGTGCGTGAGATGATCCGGCTTTTGGAGGACCTGATGAAACAGTTTTTGACTATTGGAATGTTTGCCCTAGTGGGCGCTGGCCTGGCTTCTGCCCAACGGAACGCCGTCGTGATTACACCGCGAATTACGGGTGGTGATTCGGCGGCTGGCAAGTGCATCGTTCGAATCATGGTGGATGACACCGTAAACGTACGGATTGGCAACGGACAGATCCGCGTGTTGACGATTCAGGGTCAGGATAGCCGCAATGACGGCACTGAATGCTCGTCTCTGCTCCGGAATGGCCGCAACCTGACCGACTTCAAGTTCAAAGGCATCGACGGTCGCGGCGAGGTTCGTCTCCAGTCGGATCCCCGGCAGGACCCTAATGGCGAAGCGGTGGTCTACATTCGCGACGCGAAAGGCGGCGACGAGGGCTACACCTTTGAAGTTTCCTGGCAGGGCGATAACGGGATGAACAACAGCGGAAATAGCAACAACGGTGGCTTCTTCGGCGGCAACCGGGGCAATAACAACAATAACAACAACAATAACAACAACGGGAACTTCGGCACCTCCGGCAATAGTTACGACCGGGCCATGAACACCTGCATGGATCGGGTTCGTCAGGAAGTGCAACGTGATTTCAACGTGTCAAATCTCACCTTTGACAACATGAACACGAACAATTCAAACAACAATAATCGCAACAATAACAACCGCAACAACAGTCGGATTGTGGGCACAGTGCGCGGCGACAACGGAGATCGCTTCCGTTATACCTGCCAGGTGAACGCCAATAACGGCAACGTCCGAAGCGTGAACGTTCGCCGCAACTAGTGCGCTATAGCTTCGCGACGCGGTTCGAGTTGGCCGCGTCGCGAGTCTTTAGGCAGATCTCGTTTATCCGCCAGATATCGGCCAAAGCAATCGGATCCGGCCCGCCAAGGTAGATCGCCCGCAGGAACTCCGTGAAAAGAGATTGCTGGGCTGGCAAAGCGCTAATCACCCTTTGAGGCCCGTCATAGGTCATTAGCGTTACGCCGGTGGAAGCCTGATATTCGGCAACGCCCTTGGTGCCGGCCAGTCGTAACCGGTCGTCTTCATGCGTCTTGGCTCCATCGGGCCGTAGATAGTCCATCCGCAACGTCGCCACGCCGCCATTGTCGAGTTGAAACAGGGCTGCCGCGGTATTCTCCCGGTCACCGAGTTCCGGCCATCCCAGACGCGACTGAAAGGCCGCCGCGGAGACAAACTCGCGGCCACTGGTCCAGCGCATCAAATCCGCCATGTGGATCCCCACCCAAGGAATCGTACCGCCATAACTGGCGGCTTTGTTGCGCCAGGCGACGTTCGGTGCGGGCTTATACGATTTCTGCCCTCCAATCTGCGCCACTTCGCCGATCTGGCCCGAACTCACGATCTCCTTCAGCGCCAGGAAGTGCGGCGCAAATCGCAGCGGCAGCATCATCGTGTAGCGCACCCCGCTCTTTTCCACCGCGCGACGGCAACGCGCCAAGTCTTCCACTTTAATGGCAAAAGGTTTTTCCGCGATAAAGTGCAGACCGCGTTCCGCGCAGGCGATGATCGCCGCCGCGCGCGCTCCATTGTCGTTGCAAACCCCAACAATATCCGGCTTCTCCCGGTCTAAAACCGAACGATAGTCTGCCTTCCCGTCCAGTTGAGCGACGATTTCAATCCCCGGAATCTGTTTTGCCGGCGTGGAGACCTCACCTGTATGGCCTTCTCTGCCGATCAGTACCACGCGCACCTTTTTAGGAAGCTTGAGCGGTTCCGCGAATGCAGGAACTGCCGCCATCATCGCCACGCGCCGGGTGATATTTCTACAGATCATAAGGACTCCAGCATACTAAAATGAGGTTCATTGATGAATAACCAGCGACTGGCGTGTATTTTGCTCGGAGCTTGGCTGAGTGGAACCCTCTTCATGGCTGCCGTTGCGGTCGGAAACTTCAAAATTGCCGATCGAATCTTGCTGGCTCCGGCGTTGCCCGGTGCCGCGAAGGCCATCGAGACCTTAGGCGCGGTGGATTCGCGCTACCTCTTACGCCACCAGGTTGGCGAGATCAATCGCACCTTTTTCGAGTATTGGGGCCTCGCGCAACTCTTGCTCGGGCTGGCTTTGTTCTGCCTGCTCCTTTTTGGTACGTCCGCCAACAAGAAGACTCTCGGCGTGTCGTTTGCGATGTTCGTCATCGTGCTGATCAATCAGTTTGGGGTGATGCCTAGTATTGTGGGTTTGGGTCGCGCGGTCGAATTTGCCGATGCGACGCAGTTTCCTTCGCAGCGCAAGCAACTCTCGGTGATGCACACCGTTTACTCGTCGTTCGAATCGCTCAAGATGCTGACAGGGCTGGGCTTGGCAGGGTTACTCGTCTTTGCGCATTCGGACCGGAAACGCAGAGGACGGCGCTCCGCCGATCTCGACAAGATCGATGACGCCGATTACAGCCGTATCGATCGGTGAATTCGGGCGGCCTACGCTCGTCATCGCGCTGTAGCCCTCGGTCGTCAAGAGCACGCACTCGCCGATCCCGACGCCAATGGAGTCGAAAGCAATGACCGCGTTGCCCCGGTTCGTGCCATCCAGTTCCAGCGGCTGAACAATCAGGGCGGTGCAGCCGACGTGGCTAGCATGTTTTTCGGTGGCGACCATTTCGCCGATCACCCGTCCGATCAGCATCGGTCCCGCTCCACGTGCAATTCGTCCACGATTCCGACGATGGTCGCGTTTGTCGGCACTTCCGTCGGTAAGAAGGGAAAGCTCGATTCCTTGCCACCGCACCAATAGATCAATTCGCCGGCACCGACGGAACCTGTGCCGTCCGCGCAGATGATCTGTTTTCCGGTGGGGGTAAGCTCCGGCGTTAGCGGCTGTACCACCATCAAACGTTGGGCATGCAACCCCGGATCTTTCACCGTCGCCCAAATGCGGCCGATCACGCGCCCCAGTTGCATCGCCTACTTGTCCAGGTCGACAGAATCGACGATGGCAATGATCGCCTGGTCGACGGGTTTATCCTTGCAGCCTTCGGCTAAGCGCGCCGAACTGCCGCCCACGAGAAGGACTTTCTCGCGATTGCCGGCGCCGACCGTATCCACTGCAATCACATAGCCGGCTTCGTCGTGCCCTTCCGGCGATATCGGCTTCACGATCAGGAGTTTTTGACCCTCCAACCGGGGGTCCTTCCTGGTCGCGACCACGGTGCCGACAACTCGGGCCAGAATCATTGCTTATTTCGAGCTGGCCTTGCCGATCGGCAAGACATCTTCAAGACTCGGGTGAGGACGAGGAATCACGTGTACGGCGATCAACTCGCCCACGCGCCGCGCGGCTGCCGCACCGGCGTCCGTCGCCGCGCGGACTGCCGCCACGTCGCCGCGAACCAGCGCCGTCACATAGCCCGAACCAATCTTTTCCCAGCCCACCAAGTTCACCTTAGCGGCCTTTACCATCGCGTCGGCGGCTTCGATCATCGCCACCATCCCGCGGGTTTCCACCATACCGAGTGCTTCACCCATTGCGTTTCGTCATCTCCAGCCCTCTTATGCTACCGCGCTTTCAGCGCTTCATCCACCAATGCGATCAGTTCCTCGCGGGTCACGTAGAATCGTTCGCCCCCGGCCCCCGCGCTGCCTGACACCTCCTCGGCCACCACCGGACATCCCGGCGCCGCCGAATTCCGCGAGGCAATGCCATAACGCGACCGTGCATCGAACAGCTTGTCCACTTCTTCACGGGGCAATAGCTTGGGGCCGCCCAATAGCTCCGCCACCAGGGTGATACGCGACGAATGTTCCACTGTCTCCATCAGATAGTAGGCCTTCCAAACGTCGCTCCCGTAGCAGGTAACGCCGTGATTGCCCAGCAGAATAGCGTCGTACTTGGGGATCAGCGGTAGCATCGGGGTGATCAATTCTTCCGTCCCCGGCAACCCATACGCTGCCAGCGGCACACAGCCCAACCCGACGATGACCTCGGGCAAAATTGCCTGGTTCAAGGATCGCCCGGCGGCGGCAAACCCCGTGCCCACCGGCGGGTGGCAATGCACCACGCCGTTGATGTCCGGGCGCATCTTATAGATGGCCAAGTGCATGTTGATTTCGCTGGTCCGCTGCCGCTCACCGGCGACCTTATTGCCCGCCGGATCCACGATGATCATGTCGGAGGCGCGCATCCGTCCCTTGCTCACCCCGGTGGGGGTGCAGAGGATCCGCTCCGGATCCAGCCGGATACTGATATTGCCGTCGTTTGACGCCACCCAGCCCTTGGTCCAGCAAAGGCGTCCAATTTCAACTATCTCTTCGCGGAGTTCCGCTTCCGTCTTCGCCATTTATTCGTCTTTGTCTCGCTCATGCGTAAAGTGAGCGGGAAACCTAATTCTAGCAATAGAATAGAAGGGTGGAGAATCGTCCCATGTGCCCGAATTGCCGGGCCTTACTGTCTACGGCGGATCGCGTCTGCCCGTATTGTGAATTTCAGATTGCGGCGCCTCGTCCGCCGATCGCGAGGCGAGGCGCCGAGGCATCCGAGGTGTTAGGGGGCTTCATCCCCCAGGATCGTTTTGTCACCTTCATCATCCTCACCATCAACGTCGCGCTCTACCTGGCCTGCAGCCTGATGAACCCCGAGGGTACCGGCATCGGCGACATGAATACGCGCGTGCTCCTGCTGTTCGGAGCCAAGCGCGGCGATCTCGTTTTTGAGGGCGGCCAGTGGTTCCGGCTATTGACGGCCGGCTTTCTTCACGGAGGACTCCTGCATCTTCTGATGAACTCCTGGGCCATGCTCGACGTCGGCGCCTTCGTGGAGCGGACCTTCGGAGTCTGGCGTTTCCTGGCGATCTACTTCGCCTCTACTGTGGGCGGCTTCTATCTCAGCAGCCAGTGGTCCTACTACACGCCTTCGGTGGGCTCCTCCGCCGGTATTTTCGGTTTGATCGGTTCGCTGATTGCCCTCGGCCTGATCGACCGGTCGTCCATGGGCGAGCAAATCAAGCAACAGGCGATGCGCTGGGCCATGTACGGCTTGCTGATGGGCCTGCTGCCCTTTAACATGGACAATGCCGCCCATATTGGCGGTTTGGTTACGGGGCTGGCCGTCACCTGGCTTGCCGGTTTTCCCTCGCTGTTCATGAATTGGAAGGAGCGGGTTTGGCAGGTGGTGGGCTCCATCTGTTTGATCCTGACAGGAGTATCTTTTCTGCGCTGGTACTGGTGGTTTTCGGGGATGCAACAGTAGGAATGATTCGGGTTGACTCCAATGGACCGGGTGTTACACTCGAGACGGTACCCCTGACAGTGCAACGGACTTATAGCCGCACGCAAGTGATTC
>JALHNI010000015.1 GCA_022843605.1 Bryobacter sp. | reverse complement strand
GCTCTTCCGATCTACCAGGAGTTCAGACGCGCGCTGGAACTGGAACAACCTGTGAATTTCGAGGAGTACTTCGCTCCCCGAGAGAAATGGTTCGAATTGCGCGCGTTTCCGTCGAGACAAGGGCTCGGGATCTATTTCTCCGACATCACAGAGCGCAAGCGAGCCACAGAACAGGTGCGGTTGCTCGGAACCTCCATCAGTCGGCTGAACGATATGGTGGTGATCACCGAAGCGGAACCCCTCAGCGGCAGCGGCCCGAAGATCGTCTTCGTCAACGAAGCGTTTGTACGCCAGACGGGATTCTCACAGGAGGACGCGCTGGGGAAGACTCCGCGGATGCTGCAGGGCCCCGAAACCAGCCGCCTGGAGTTGGACCGGATTCGGGGCGCCCTGGAACGCCGGGAACCAGTGCGGACCGAGCTATTGAACTACACGAAGAGCGGCCAACCGTTCTGGCTGGAGATGGAAATCGTCCCGGTCGCCGACGAGGCGGGAGTTTATCGGCACTTCGTGGCGATCCAGCGCGACATTACGGAGCGCCGGCGGGCCGACAAGGACCTCAAGGATACGGCGGACCGCTATCAGCTGCTTTTCGAAGACAACCCGCTGCCGATGTGGGTATTCGACGTGGAGACTTTCAATTTTCTGGCGGTGAATGTCGCCGCCACGCTGAAGTACGGCTACTCCCGGGAAGAGTTTCTCGGCATGAACATCCGGGATATCCGCCCAGTCGACCAGATCGCAGCGCTGGAGGAAGCGTTGGAGAACGTCACGAAGGGGCCCAGATCAAACGGGGCGTGGCAGCACTTGACCAAAGATGGCCGGACCATCATTGCCGAGGTCCACACGCAGCCGATTGAGTTTGCGGGCCGTTCCGCCCGCCTGGTGCTGCCGATCGACATCACCGACCGTTTGAAGCTGGAAGAACAGCTGCTGCAGGCGCAAAAGATGGAGACCATCGGGCGTTTGGCCGGGGGAGTCGCGCACGACTTCAACAACCTGCTGACGGTGATCAATGGCTACGCGCAGATGCTGCTGAACCGCGCCCCGGAACCGGGCCTGGAGGGCGAAAGCCGGCATCGGATCCTGAAGCATATCCTGCGGTCCGGGGAGCGAGCCGCGCAGTTGACCGCGCAGTTGCTCGCCTTTAGCCGCCAACAAGTGCTGCAGCCGAAGCGGGTCGCGATCAACGAAGTGCTGGAAGGCATGAAGACCATGCTGCTCCGGCTGATCCGGGAGGATGTCGAGATTTCTTGGGTGTTGGGCGAGGAGATCGGCGCGGTGAACCTGGATCCGCTGCAGTTTGAGCAGGTGGTGCTGAATCTCGCCCTGAACGCGCGGGACGCCATGCCCAATGGTGGGTACCTGACCATTGAAACCGGCCGGGCCCAACTGGATGACGCCTACTGCCATCTTCATCCGGAAGTGACTCCAGGGCAGTACGCCATGATCGGCGTGAGCGACACGGGCCACGGGATGGAACCCCACATCGTGAAGCGCGTCTTCGAACCGTTCTTCACGACGAAGGGCAAGGGCTTCGGAACGGGCCTCGGACTTTCCACGGTTTACGGCATCGTCAAGCAGAGCGGTGGGCACATCAGCGTCTACAGCGAGGTGGGAGTGGGAACCCGGTTCAAGGTCTATTTCCCGGTAGTTGAAGGAGCGGCCATGCACATCGACGTGGAAGAGTCTGTTGTCGACGACCTGAGCGGCTCCGAGACCATTCTCCTGGTGGAAGACGACACCGGCGTGCGGGAGTACGCCGCCGGGATTCTGCGCGATCTGGGCTATCAGGTGGTGGAGGCGGCCAGCGGCCCGAACGCCATCATCGAAAGCGAGAAACATTCCGGCACCATCGATCTACTGTTGACCGACGTGGTGATGCCGAAACTGAACGGGCGGGACCTGGCGGAGTTCATTTGCGGGAGGCGGCCGGAGATCAAAGTGCTGTTCATGTCCGGCTATACCGAGAACGCGATCGTGCACCACGGAGTACTGGACCAGGGACTGCATTTTCTGCCCAAGCCATTTTCTCCGGCCGAACTGGGCCGGAAGATCAAGTTGGTGCTGGCGACGCCGCGACGGCCCAAACGGGTTCTGATCCTGGATGACGAGGCGGGGGTGCGTGACTTCATTCAGGACACGCTGGGCGCCGCCGGCTACGAGACGCTGCACTGCGAAACCGGAAGCGAAGCGCTCCGTCATTTGAAGCTGGGTCCAGTGGATCTGCTGATCACGGACCTCATCATGCCGGGCCAGGAGGGAATCGAAACGATCACCCTGGTGCGGAAGGAGTTCCCGCACTTGAAGATCCTGGCGATCTCCGGCTATGCCGCGGGAGACTACCTGAAACTCGCCCGGGCACTGGGGGCCAATCACACCTTGCCGAAGCCCATCGACGTGAAGGTCCTGCGCGATGGCGTAAAGGCGATGATTGGCGAATCGGTAAGCTAAAGCAGCATTCCGGCAATACAGGCCGACATGAAGTTGGCCATAGACCCGGCTGCCACGGCGCGGACGCCCAAACGGGCCAAGTCCGATTTGCGCGACGGAACCAGCGCGCCGACGCCACCCACCTGAATCGCAATCGAACTGAGGTTGGCGAAACCGCAGAGCGCGAAGGTGGTGATCACCACTGAACGCGGATCCATGCTGGGGCCCACCTGACCCAGCTTGATGAACGCGACGAACTCATTCAACACAAGGCGGGTCCCCAACAGGTCACCCACTTTGCCGGCATCGTTCCAGTTCACGCCCATCAGCCAGGCGAGCGGCGCGAATAGCATGCCAAAGAGTTCCTCGAGTTTCGCCGGGAACCAGGGCAGCATCCCGTGCACCCAGCCGAAGAGGCCGTTCACCAGGGCGATCAGGGCGACGAATGCGATCAGCATGGCTCCGATGTTCAGCGCCAGTTGGAGGCCGTCGCCGGCGCCGCGCGCGGCTGCATCAATGACGTTGACGCCCGGCTTCTCAACGTCGAGCTTGACGGTACCGGCGGTTTCCGGCTGGCCGGTTTCAGGCACCATCATCTTGGCGAGCATGATGGTGGCGGGGGCAGTCATGACGACGGCGGTGAGCAGGTGCTGGATGGGCACTTTGGCGATCTCGACGTAGGCCACCATGACGGCGCCAGAGACATGCGCCATGCCGCCGGTCATGATGGTGAACAGTTCGCTCTGCGTCAGGTTGGCCAGGAAGGGACGGATAGTGAGCGGCGCTTCTGTCTGGCCCATGAAGATACCGGCGGCAACGCAGGTGCTCTCGGCGCCGCTGGCGCCCATCACGCGCCGCATCACGACGGCCATGCCCCGAATGATCACCTGCATCACGCCGAAGTAGTAAAGCACGGAAAAGAGGGCGGAGATGAAGATGACGATCGGCAGGACCTTGAAGGCAAAGATCGGCGGGTCACTGCTGCTGAGGTTGCCGAAGAGGAAGCTACTTCCCTCCTCCGCGTAGGAGAGCAACGAGTTGACGACGCCGGAAGCGGCTTGAAAGACCTTGCCAAAGCTGGTTTTAAGCACGAGGAAGGCGAAGGCAAATTGCAGGCCAAGCCCCCAGAGGACCACGTCGCGGCGAATGGCCCGGCGGTCGGTGGAGAGCAGGTAGGCGGTGGCCAGGATGACGGCAATCCCTAGCAATCCGGTGAATCGTTCCATGAGCGAGAGCAGGCTCCTTCGGGTTTACGTCACCGCAGAGTAACACAGTGCTCTAGGAGTAGGCGCTACGGGGCCCCAGTTCGATGGCTTCCATCGCGCTTAGCTTGGCGTCGCTGACGGTGAAGCGCAGAAGGGTGCGGACGGTGTGCCAGCCCTGACGGCCACACGCACCGGGATTTAGATGAACCAGGCCCCGGGCTGGATCGCGCATCACCTTGAGGATGTGCGAGTGGCCACAGATGAACAGGCCCGGCCTTCGAGCGTCGAGTTCCGGCTTCACGCGGCGCTCGTAGGCGCCCGGGTAGCCGCCAATGTGCGTCATGTAGACGCGCAGGCCCTCGCAAAGCCAGCCCAGATCGCGCGGCATTTCGCCGCGAATCTCCTCGCCATCGATGTTGCCGTAGACGCCACGCACGGGCTTGATAGCGCGCAGGGGTTCCAGCACGTCGGGGCCAAAGTCGCCCGCATGCCAGATCTCATCGCATTCGGCGAAGTAGCCGGCGATGGCTGGATCGAGAAAGCCATGGGTGTCGGACATCAGGCCAATCCGCACAGGCTTATTGGGCGCGGACGACGAGGGCAAACGGCGGTGAGATGCGGTTGCCAATGGAGACCGTGACGGGGGCCACGCCGGTAGGAATCGCGCTGGAGATGGCGAAAGTCACCAAATGCATACCATTGAGGGGCTGCACCTGCTGCGGCGTGTGCTCAATGCCGCCCAGGTTGATGATCAGGCGGCTGGCGGAAACGCTCTCTCCGAGACCGGCAACGGTGAGCACAATCGTTTCGCCAGGGCGGGCCGGACGATTGGCATCAATGTTGGCGCCAAGCTGAGCGGCCGCGGCGATCACTTGCGGCGGCGGCGGCTCCACGACGAAGAGAATCGGCAGGCTGACCTCGCTGCCGACGCTCACCCTTAGCGGTTGCGAACCCGGCAGGGTTCCGGCCGGCACGGTAAAGGTGAGCATGTTGCCGTTCAGCACCGCGCCCGCCACCGGGCGGTCACTCAGGAAGACCGACGGCTGGCCGGCGACTGCTGGGCCATTCAATTGAACGTTTACCGTGGCTCCAGAGCCGGCGCTGGCTGGGGAGAGGCTCAACTGGCGGGGGTTGGCCGGCAAAATCGAGAAGAGCACGGTGGGCAACTGCTGCAAGCCGGAAACGAGGGTGATTGCCGTGGTGCCTGGCGTCGCATTGGGCGAGACCAGCACGTTCACCAGGAGCCGATTGCTCGCGGCAACAAAGATGCGGCGCACAACGATGTCGCTGGAGCCGAAGCCCAACGCCACTTGGCCGTCGACAAAATTCGTATTGACGCCGGTAATCTCCAGCATCGACTCCGTACCCACCGGCAGACCGCCAGGGTTCGCAAAGAACGCCGCCTCAGAGCCTTCCAGCGTCACCGACATCGGATTCAGCCCGGTGAGAAAGAGCGAGCTCTGACCATCCGGATTCAGCGCCACCAGCGACGCGCGATGCCCGTTCGGGGCAGCTGGCGCCAGCACGGTCAGGCGCTGCGAGGCTTCATCGTAGCCCCTGGAGATGGCAGTAACGCCATCAACGAGTACCCGCGTCTCGGACGTCAGGCCGGAACCACTCAACGCCAGAAGGCGCACGCCATTCTCCGTCACCGGATTGGCGCTCGAGATTTGCGGCGGCTGCCGCTGCACCAGCCAGAAGGCCGAGGGCTGCACGTAGACTTCGCTCGGCGTCTGAAACACCAGATGGTTGGCGCCTTCGTTCGCAAAGGGGTTAAACGCCAAATCCATCTGGACGAAGCGGCCATCGAGCGAGTACGGCTTGGCCGCGGCGACATTGGCCGCGCCACCAACCGCGCGGATCTGCAATCCAGGCGCTAATTGGTTGTTCGGGTTCAGACCGCCACCGTAGGCCAGGATGAAGTTGCGGCCGCCGTTCGTGTTGACGAAACCAGGCTGCACGGCCACCTGACCAGGAAAGCTATAAGTTTGCAGGCTGTGCAGGGTCAAGCGATCCCGCCGGTTCACATTGAAATTGACGCCGTCCACGGTGTTGGCGGC
This sequence comes from Bryobacter sp., assembly GCA_022843605.1. Classification (GTDB taxonomy): domain Bacteria; phylum Acidobacteriota; class Terriglobia; order Bryobacterales; family Bryobacteraceae; genus JALHNI01. Next base: position 64,659 of record JALHNI010000015.1, on the reverse strand, counting down.
GCGGACAGGCACCGGCGAGGCGAAGTTGAAGTCGTTGGTACCGGGGAAGAATTGGGTATCGAAGTAGCCGCCAAACTCGATGCTGCGCCGGTCGGCGTCGAAAGCGGGAATCATGCCGCCGGGAAACGCCTCATTGCCTTGTGGCGGAGGGAGCGGCTGGGCATAAACCAGATACTGGCCAGGCGGAACGCCGTCAATACGGTAAGTGCCGTCGGGGTTTGCCACCGCGCTCACCGCCGCGCCGGAGGGAGACATCGCGACCACCGAGGCATAAGCCAAGCCGGCGCCCTGAGCGGTCACCCGGCCAGTAATGGTGCCGAAGTTGGCGCGGAAGCCTCGCGTCGGGTAGAGAGACGAGATCCCAGCAATGTCATCCGGCGCCAGAGCCCGGCTTTTGGTGGTGCCGCGCGTCAACGAAGTCGACATCGCCCCGGAAGTCATGCTGTGCTGGAGCCCCAAGGTGTGGCCGAACTCATGCACGAGAGTGCCAAAGAAGCCCTCACTGAACGACGGGCAAGGACATGGTGAGCTCTGTACATTCGAAAAGTTGCGCGGCAGGGCGATCACGGAACGAAGGATCGGGACGAATGTCTGTGAGGAGGCCGATCCGCCATCGTCGAAAGCCTGGGGGCCGCCATACGCGAGCGTACCGGGAGGCAGGTCATCGAAGGTAACTTCGATGGAGGGCGCCGCTGAGGCCGGCGAGTTCGCCGAGCGGATGCCGCCAAAGGCAAGACGGAGTTCCGAGGTGTCGACGTCGTTCCAGACCTTCGCCGCGAGCCGGATCTGACTGTGCAGCGACGCCAGGGAGTCGCCGGCCAGCAGTTGGGGCGTCGCGTCGGAGATAAAGAATTGGACGGTGCCGCCGGGAATCGCGGCCAAGTCGAACTTGCGCGGGACGGGCACAAAAACGCCGTTCCGGGTGTTGTAGATCACGAACGAATAATGCGCCGAAGCAAAGGTGGCGAGGGCCAGAAGCGCGGCACAGAGCTTCTTCATCGTGTGACGCTCCGGGTTAGGCGAGAGGCCATGCGCTGGCGAAGACTGGAAAGAGTCATCCGGAGACCGGAATCGTGGACCTCGTGGCCCATACCGTCGAGCATGGTGACGTCCGATACCGACTCGCGAACCGCCGCTCGCGTCGCACCGGAACCGCGAATCTCGAATTTTCCCTGCGAAAGACCCATCACCTGGGTGAGTCCGCTGGGGCCAGTCCACAGGAAGAGGACGTACTCCGCGCCAGTCTGGAATTGAGGGGCACCGGCGATGGATTGGCGGAGATTCCCCGCCCGACCGCCGGGGACCGAGAAACGCACCTGAGCCACCGGAGCGCCCTTGAGCGTCTCGATGACATCCACGGCGCACTGGGTGTAGATCATGGCGCCGCGGAAGCCGCCATCGCAATTTCCCACGCGGCCACGAACGACCAGCGTTGACTTGTCGATGAGCGCATCAAAATTCAACAGTTCGAGTGTGGTGGCCGAGGCGATCACCGCCGTCAGGACACACAGAATCGAAAGTGGCGCAAACCGGGTCATGCTACTGCCTCCTGACGCTGCACCTGGTGTGCCATTTCTCCACGCTGAAACTAATAGACTTACCCAGCACCTGGAGCGCGTGTTGTATCACGGCGACACACGTTGTCACACCTCCTGGGGCGAATTCGTAAACCGGGCTGTTAGGATGATTCGGTGACCCGACGAACGTTTCTCGCCACCTCCGCCGCCGCCATGGCGGCCCCGAATGACCGGATGAATGTGGGCTTTATCGGCTTGGGCGGCATGGGCACCAACCGTTTGAAGGGATTTCTGCGCCATCCGGACGTGAATGTCGTCGCGCTCTGCGATCTGGACACGGCGCACGTCGACCAGGCCGTGGCGTTGGTGAAAGAGAGCCGCGGCCTGGCCCCCGCGACCTTCAGCGACTTCCGCAGGCTGCTGGAAGTGAAAGAAATCGACGCAGTCTGCATCGCGACTCCGGACCATTGGCACGCCCTGCCCACCGTCCAGGCCTGCCAAGCCGGCAAAGACGTTTTCGTTGAGAAGCCGCTCAGTTACTCGATCGGCGAGGGCCGAGCCATGGTGAAAGCCGCCCGGCGCTACCAGCGCGTGACCCAAATGGGCAACCACATCCACAACGACCTGCCCAACTACCGCCGCGCCGTCGAGGTGGTGCAAAGCGGCCTGCTGGGCAAGATCCAGCACGTGAACGTCTGGAAGACCTCCGAGAGCAAGGGCCTCGGCACGCCGCCGGATTCAGCGCCGCCCGCGGGTTTCGACTACGCCACCTGGCTCGGCCCGGCCCCCAAGCGCGCCTACAACAAGAATCGGGCGCACTTCAACTACCGCTATTTCTGGGATTATTCCGGTGGCATGTTCATTGACTTCTGGTGCCACATCACGGACGTCGCCTACTGGGCGCTGGACCTGAAGGCGCCCAAGAGCGTCGTGGCCACGGGCCGCCGCGAACTCACCGATGACAACGGCGAGACGCCGAACTTTATGGACCTGGTGTACGAGTATCCCGGCTTCAATATGACGTGGAGCTTGTGTCCGCTAGCGCCGCTGGGCTTTGAGGACAAAGGAATCGGGTGCGTGTTCCAAGGGAGCGCCGGCAGTCTGTTTGTCGACTACGGCTCTAACCGGCTGTTCGTCAAAGGCAAGGAAGTGCCTGATTTCAAACGGCCGGAGCCCACAATCGCGAACTCTCCAGGCCATATCCGCGAGTTTTTGGACTCGGTGAAGTCGCGCAAGCTGACCACCTGCGATGTTGAGTACGGCCATCGCCTGACGAAAGCTGGTCTGCTCGGGAACATCGCCTACCGGACGGGCGGCCGCATCGTTTGGGACGATGAACGGGAACAAATTGTGGGCGATTCCAAGGCGAACAAGATGGTCATGCGAAAGTACCAAAAGCCGTGGAAGCTTTAGTGGTAGAATTCTGATTGTCAGTCGAGTGTGGCGAAGTGGCGGAACTGGCAGACGCAGCAGACTCAAAATCTGCCGTACTTAACGTGCGTGTGGGTTCGACCCCCACCTTCGCCACCACCCTCCTTCCGTCATCAAAAATTCACCCTTTGTTTACTGTCCGTTAGTTTTCACTTGTTAACCTCGGCGGTTAATGAAGATTCATACACCGCTGCTTCTCTCTCTTCTCCTTTTCAGTCTGGATATCGCTCAAGCGCAGTCACCCAAGTTGAGCGTTCTGGGAACGTTCCGGCACGGCGCTTACAACGTGAGTGCCGCGGAGATCGTCGCTCACGATCCGGCGACCCAGCGCCTCTTCGTCGTCAATGGCGGCGACCGGACCGTCGACATTCTGGATATGCGACAGCCAACCAACCTGCGCCGCATCAGCCAACTGGCGATCCCGGCAGAGCATGGCATCGCGGCCAATAGCGTCGCCGTTCGAGGTGGAATCGTCGCTGTGGCGGTGGAAGCCCAGGTCAAAACCGATCCCGGCTCGTGCGTCTTCTTCGATGCCGAGGGACGTTTTCTGAAGGCCGTCAAGGTGGGTGCGCTGCCGGATATGTTAACCTTCACGCCCGACGGCAGCAAGGTACTGGTGGCGAATGAAGGTGAGCCTTCGCTCGACTATAAGGTCGATCCCGAGGGCAGCGTCAGCATCATCGACATCAGCGGCGGCGTGGCCGGGTTGACCCAAGCGAACGTCCGTACCGCCGGTTTCGGCACGTTCACGCGTGCCACGATTGACCCGGCAGTCCGAATTTTCGGACCGAACGCCACGGTGGCTCAAGATCTAGAACCCGAGTACATCACGGTGTCGCCGGACTCCAAAATGGCCTATGTGACGCTCCAGGAGAACAACGCGATCGGGATCCTTGATGTGGAGGCCGGCCGCTTCACCCGCGTTGCCGCATTAGGCTTAAAGGAACATTGGCGCGCCGGAAACGAGATCGATTCCAGTGACCGGGATACCGCCGCCTCCTTACGCACCTGGACCGTCTGGGGCATGTATCAACCGGACTCCATTGCTTCGTTCGTCGGCCCGGACAACCGCTACTACCTGCTGACGGCCAACGAAGGCGACGCCCGCGAGTACGAGGGCTTCGTCGAAGCCGCCCGCGTCTCCTCGTTGCGGCTCGACCCCACCATCTACCCCAACGCCGCCGAACTCCAGGCGGCCAACAATCTGGGCCGGCTGAATGTGTCGAGCGTCTCCGGAGACATCGACGGGGATGGCGACATCGATCTCCTCCACGCCTTTGGGGCACGCTCTATCACCGTTTGGTCGCCGAACATTGATCGCATCTGGGATAGCCACAATCAGTTGGAGGCCTTCACGCTGGCCGACCGTCCTGAAGCCTTTAACGTCTCGAACTCGGACAACACGGTTGACTCCCGCAGCGACGACAAAGGCCCCGAACCGGAAGCGCTCACCATTGGCAATGTGCGCGGAAAGAACTACGCCTTCGTGGGCAACGAACGGTCCAGCAACATCATGATCTATGACCTGACGGTGCCGTACGCGCCGCAGTACGTCGGCATGGCCTGGAATCGCAACGTCATGGCCGCCACCAACACGCCGGCCGCCGGTGACCTCGGCCCTGAAGGCATGGCCTTCATCCGGGAGCAGGACAGCCCAACCGGCAAGCCGCTGCTCGTAGTCGCCAACGAAGTGAGCGGTACGACGACGGTTTGGCAGATCGACTAAGCACCTACTGCAGAGTAAAATTGACGTCGATCTGCGTGAGGACTTCGACGTTCTCTCCGTTCAAGGTGGTGGGTCGATAGCGCCATTGACGAACGGCATCGAGCGCAGCGGGCACCAGCAATGGGTGCCCGCTGGTCAATTGCAGGTTCTGAATTGCACCGTCGCGCGAGATGACGGCCTGCAAACGGACGGTGCCCTGGATGCGCGCTTGCCTGGCCAACGGGGGATAAACCGGCCGCACCTGATGAACGAGTTTCGCCGCTTGAACGTCGCCGCCGACACGCGCCGGTCCGGGCTTTGGCTTGGCCACAGCCTTCTCTGGCTGCGGTACTGGCGTCGCCTGAATCGGCGGCGGCACAAAGGCCGGCAAATCCACGGGGATGCCCCCAGTCGGACCGTCAACCCGCGGGAGGCCCGCGTCCGAAATGATCACGGTGCCGCGCGAGGCCGCTTGCGCCTGGGCCGGGGCCTGCAAAGGACGACGTAAAGATGGTTCAGCTAGCCGCGGAACCAGCGACGAAGCCGCTTCGCGAATCACGGTGAGAATCTTCATGTGCGGTAGCTTCGGCGCATAAACCGGCACCGGCATGGTGGGCATCACGCTCAGTTGTTCGACATAGTAAAGCGGGATCAGTAAGACCACCGCGACCGCCGCCGTCTGCACGGTGAGCGAGATAAGCAACGGCGACCGGCGGGCCGGCCCTTCAAGCGCGAAGCTGGATTCAAACATGGCTAACTCCTTGTGGGGCTAGACACCAGTTTGCTCAGCAAGGTTCCTGAATACTTACTCGGTATTGAGCAAGCGAATGGCTTCGCGAAGGCAAGCGTTGTAAGCCGTGAGCGCGGCCGCCAGGACGCGCGCCTGTTGGTTCGCTTCCTCCCACCGCGCAAACTCGGCGGCCTCCCGAATTCCGGGGAACGTCTTGGCGCCATAGCCGGTAAACTGTCCCGGCGCGGTGATGACGTTGCGATACCAGCTCCGTCCCGGCAACCCTTCCGGCGGACACAGCGCGCGTTCGGCCAGATACAGCGCCTCATTTACCGCCGCAAGATTTGAAGCCGTCGGCGGCTTAGCCGTCAGGGCATCCAGTTCGATTGCCGTCTGCTTGAGTTCGCTGATCGCGAGCACCACAGCTTGTAAGTTGAGCTTGCCATGAGCGCCGAGCTCTTTAACGTAAGCCTCGGCGTTACGGGCGAATGCGCCGTAGCGGAACGGCAACAGCGAGGCATCAGAAAGCCGCATCACACCGGTCGCCATAATGGCGCTGAAGAGACGGGTGTACTTCAAGCCCGGGTCGCCGAACTGGCGAAACCAGGTAAGTGAATCGTAAATAGAGTGATAAATGCCAGCCATCTCGACATCGAAGCCATAATTGGTGGAAGCGACCCCGAGATGGTGCGCGAAGCCCACATAGTCCGAGCCGGAACCCAGGGGCGATAAAGCCAGCCCCACGCCGGCTCGACGCCGCGACGGACCAACCGCCATCTCGAGGACCGACTTACCCGTCGAAGGGTCGGTAAACTGCCTGAGTAAGTCGACAGTAAATTGCTCCAGCGGACTGCTGCCACCGGCACTAAATACTCCGTTGCCGGTGGAATCTGAATTCAGATACACCACCGCCTTCTTCTTCAGTTCGTCAGCGTGTTTCTCCACCCACTCCGTGGAACCCACCAGGCCGAACTCCTCGGCGTCCCACAGGCAGAGCTTAATCGTTCGTTTCGGCCGCCAACCCTGTTTGCGCATCTCACCCAGGGCGCGAGCCGTTTCGAGCAAAGCCACGACGCCCGAAAGCGGATCCGCCGCGCCATTTACCCAGGCATCGTGATGATTCCCGTAAATGATCCACTGGTCAGGCAGAGTGGAACCCGGAATGGTGGCGATGACGTTATGCACCGGCCGGGTGGAGTTATCCATCTCGAGCTTCAAATGCACCATCGATGATCCGGGACCCAGATGGTAAGTGATCGGCAAGGCGCCGCGCCAATCCTCGGGCGCGACCCTTCCGGCGAGATTCTGCAAAAGCGGCAGCGCATCCTCGTAAGAGATCGGCAAAACAGGAACGGTCATCAATGTTTTTGCTTCGCCGATCGGGAGCCGACGGCCACCCGGCTCGGACGCGAAGCCCGGGGAAAGTGGATCGCCCGGATGAATCGCCATGTCGAGCACGCTACCGCGCTGCACCCCGGCCGGCGGACGAAAGGGACCCTTCGGGTAAACGTCGCCGGCAAAATAGCCGTCCTCCTTGGGATCGGAGTAGATCAGGCAGGCCAGCGCGCCGTATGCCGCGGCGAGTTTCGGTTTCACCCCGCGCCAACTTCGGCCATAGCGGGCGATGACGATCTTGCCGCGAACGTCGATGCCCAGCCGCTTGAGTTGCTCGTAGTCTTCGAGCGTTCCGTAGTTGACGTATACCAGCGGCGCGGTAACGTCGCCGGAGGCCGAATAAGCGTTGTAAGTGGGTAACTGGTTGGGATCCGCCGAGTCGGGATCGCTGCCAATAGCCGGTTCGGTGAGCTTGGCGGTATAGCGCACGGGAGCCGTCATCTCGAGCAAGCGGCCCTTGGGGTAAGGCAGCAGCGCTTCGAACGTCTCGATCTTCGCTTCAAGGCCAAACTCGGTGAGCAGTCCACGAGCGTATTCGGCCGCGGCGCGCGAACCAGCTGAACCGGCATGGTGCGGCTCGGCGGCCAAACGCTCGAAGTAGCGGTTCATTCGCGCGGCATCGGGTACGTCACGGACGCGGCGTTCATAGTCCTGGGCGGAGCAGAGGCCGGAGGCGAAGGCCAGCAACGAAAGGAATCGCATGGGCTTTATCTTAACGGTTGACACGGCGATCCACCTATCGTAGAGTACTTTACATAACAAAGTATGATGACTGGGTGCGCTACTTCGAGCAGAACCATTGGCCCGAGTTCCCGGCCGCGCCGAAGCTGGAAGCCCACGAACGCGAACTGATCGCACCGTCGTTGCGACAGTTTCAGTTGGGCGAGGGCGCCAACGGCCACACCTTACTGCGCCTGGGCCGCGAGTTTGCGGAGGAGAGCGGCGAGGCGCACTATCCGCGTTCTCTGGAGCTCTTCATCCGCGAGGAGCAGCGGCACTCGGAGATGTTGGGCCGCTTCCTTGATGCTGAGGCCATTCCGCGGCAGACGAAGGACGGCGTGGACGGCGTCTTTCGCCTGGTGCGCCGCCTGTGGCGGCACGAGTGCATGGTGACGGTGCTGGTGTCGGCCGAATGTGTCGCGGTGCCCTACTACACGGCGTTGCACGATGCCACCGGATCGCCGCACCTAAAGGCCCTGTGCCGCCAGATCCTGCGAGACGAGGCCATGCACTTGACCTACCAGGGGCAGACGCTCGCCAAACTCACCGCCGGGCGCGGCTTCTGGGCGGCCTCCGCCACGCGGACTCTGCATCGCCTGATGGTGCTGACCGCCGCGCTGGTCGTCTACACCCAGCACCGGCGCTTCTGCCTTGCCGCCGGATGGCCGCTGCAGGACTTCGTCGGTTCGGCGTTTCAGGCTTTAGCCCGCGTGGAGCGCAAACTGCCCGGCAGCGCGATTGTCGGCTTTAGTTGGAGTTGGCCAACGCGACGGATCAGCGTTTGATCGCCACAAACCGCAGACGGCGATAGTCGGCATACCACTCGCCGTCGCGATGCAGCGTAGGCCGCGTGATCTCTTCGACGCGCACCAGAAACTCCTCGTGGTGAGCCTCGGGAACGCCTTCGAGAAATCGCCCGCAGAACATGTGCACCCAGTCGCGCAGGCCCGTGACGGAGTTCTTCAGTTGCGTGGGCCGGTCAAACAAATGCGCCAAGGTTACCTGAAAGCCGGCGGCATCGAGCACTTGGGCGTAGGCGGCGATCGACGGGTAGTAAAAGGGCGATTCCAGTTGATAGCCCATTTCCTGGCCAGCCTGGAAGAGCGCATTGACGATGGTGGCGCAGTTCCCTTCTCCGCCGAACTCACCGACAAAGCGTCCGCCGGTTCGCAAGGCACGCGCGACGGAGTGGGCTACGGCACCGGCATCGGGAATCCAGTGCAGCGTCGCGTTCGAGAAGACCAGATCGAAGGCGGAGGGCAAGCTGAAGTTTCGCGCATCGCCGACGTGCAGCGAGTACTGCGGATACGCCGCGCGCGCACGCTCCACCATTCTGGCCGACGCATCAAGACCGGTCACCAGCGCGCCTTTGGCTGCCAACTCGTCCAGCAACAGGCCAGTGCCACAACCCAGATCCAGCACACGCTCGCCTTCGCGCGGGTTCGCCAGTTCCACCAGGCTTGCGCCATACTCGGCAACGAAACGGTGTCGGTCGTCATAAAGCGCGGCGTCCCAGGAATGGCTCATGGTTTCCAGTTTATGCCGTGATACCGTCAGAAATCGATGACTGCCACACTGATTCAACATCTGAAAACGAGCCGCACCTATGATCTGGAGCAGCCGCGCTTTGCGGGCATGCCGATCCATGAGTCACATCGGCCGGGCTACTTCTATGCCCTGCACCGCCGCCACCGCGACAGCTTCGGCGGGCCGTTGAATGGTCCGCGCTCGGGCGCCTCCGGCGTGCTGACCATGATGGAGCATTCCGGTACGCACATCGATGCGCTGTGCCATCAGGCGTGCGGTATGGAACTTTTCGGCGGCAAGCATCCTGATCAGGTGGAGACGCCGTCGGGCTTCACCGAGCTTGGCATCGAGACGGTCGCGCCTCTGGTGACCCGCGGCGTGTTGATCGACGTCGCGGGACACCGGGGCGTCAACCGGCTGCCGGAACTCTACTCGATCACCGCCGACGACCTGGAAGCGGCGTTGGTACACCGGCCAGAGAAGGGCGACGTGCTGCTGGTGCGAACCGGCTTCGCCACCGTCTGGAACGACGAGGCCCTCTACCTGCGCGCCGCGGGAATGCACAAGTCAGCGTCGATCTGGGCCGCCGACCACGGCGTGGTGGCCGTCGGCGCGGACAACATGGCCTGGGACGTACCGGGAGAACGTGACCCCGAAAGCGGAGCGACGCTCTTTGGTCACCTCTACCTGCTGCCGCAAAAGGGCATCTACATCATCGAAAATCTGGACCTGGAAGCCTTGGCCCGGGACAAGCAAACCGAGTTCGCCTTCTTCTGCCTGCCGCTGAAGCTGAAAGGCGCCACGGGCTCACCGGTGCGGCCGCTGGCCATCGTATAACCTAGACGCCGTGCCGCCGCACCTCGAGCAGACGGCGGCCATAGCGCTCCGCCACCTCGTTCCATTCCTCAATGTGCTTAGATTCGCGTTGCTCAGCGAGTACCTCGCGGATGGCCTGCACCAGATCGGCTTCGTTCAGGCCTTCGCGGACGCCGCGCTCAATGCAGTCCGCCATCTTATTCGCCGTCGCGCGATCCACAATGTTCTGGATCAGCGCGCCGCTGGCCAGGTCGCTGAGGCGTAACTCGACCGGTGCCGGCAAGTCCTCCAACAGGAGTTCCGACAGAATGTGAGCCAGCTGAAACAGCTCCTTGGCCGCCAGGGTGCCGAGTTCGGCGGCCGTGAGGCCGTCAGCCAGAAAAACGCCGTCGAGATGGATGGCGAAGATACGCGCGCTGGCCGGCTCCAGCGGGCGCGTGATGCGAATGCGGCGATCGATGCGGCCGGGGCGCGTGATCGCTTCGTCGAGGGCGTCGGCGCGGTTCGTCGCCAGAATCACGAAAGCTCCCGAATCGTCCATGCCGTCCATTTCGGCTAGCAGCGCCGGCACCAGTGTAAACCCGCTCTCACGCGAGGGCCGGCGCTTGAAAAGCGCGTCGGCCTCATCGAAGAACAGCACCGCCGGATAGCCGCGCGTGTCCTTCCACCGGCGCGCCGCATCGAAGAGCGACTTCACCATTTTCTCGGAGTTGCCCACGTATTGGTCCAGCAGTTGATGGCCCTTCACGTACTGGAAGCCACCGTCTTCGGCCTTGCGCCGGTAGAGCGCCGCCAGCAGCTTCACGACGGCTTTGCCGAGGAGAGTCTTGCCGCACCCAGGGGGACCATACAGCAGCACGCCGCGGCTGCGGCGGCGCTTGAACAGCACGAACAACTCCGGATAAAGCACCGGCCACTGAATGGCCCGGATCAACTCGCGCTTGGCCTCTTCCTGGCCGCCAATGTCGCCCCAGACGCCTTCGAGCGCCCCTTCCAACAAGGGTGACGCCGGATCAAACGCCAGCAGTTCCAGCGGCTCGTCCTGCGCTTCTGCGTCGAGCCAGCGCCGCCAGATCCGTCCACCGAAGTGCACCAGGTAGCTCTTGCCGTGGGCCTCTGATTCTTTCTCAATCGAAAGCTCGTCGTGCTTGCCGGGCGCGAGCAGGTCCAGATTGGCCAACGCAACGCCATCGCGAAAGGCGTGAGGCGAGCTTTGATTGTTGGGAATCTCGATGACCTCGCCATCCAGCAAAGGCATTTCGTAGCTCCGCGGTGGGACGATTTCGACGATCTCCCACTGGCAACTGCGCCAGTTGAAGTTCGAGGTCTTGTGGCCGTAGAGGGTAACGCCGAGGCGGTCGTCTTCTTCCGTCTGCGCCGGAATCGGCATGAAATTGGTAGGGCCGGTCCCCATGCGTCCCCAGCGAGCTTTGAACCAGTGCGAGGGGCGAGAGGGGTCTGTCGGGATCAGGGCGAAGACGGCGGCCTGCTCCTCAATGCTCAGGCCCAGCACACTCAGCGTGAACGCTGGTTGATGCTGGGCCTGTAGCCGCGAGGGCGGGTCAAAGTAGTCGTAACAGAATTCGAGTTGCGTAGCGCCCGGGGGGATGGGCGTAATCGTTCCGGCGCATGCCACGCCTTTATTGTCTACCGATTCGGTGCCTACTGATTGGTAGCCCCGCCGCCGCCACCGCCACCACGGACGCCTCCGCCGCCGCCACCGGCCGCAGGAGCACCACCGCTGACGGCTCCGCCGCCACCACCGCCACGCATTCCGGAACTACCACCGGTCGCCGCAGGGCTGGAGGAACCTCCGACGTAACCGCCGGAGGAACGCATTGGCGACGTGGAGTAGCCAAGGTTGGAATCGTAGCTCGTATTCATCCGGCCCGTGCCGCCGTAGCCGGAATAGGCAGCCGCACTATTCTGGTAAGAGCTCTGCGGATTAGCCGCAATCACGATGTAGTCGTAAGCCTGGCGCGGGCTGAAGTAGCCGAAGCCCCAGGGGCTCATGTACGTACCGCGCATCGGGATAAAGGTGTACATACCGAAGTAGGGGTTGAACATCCAGCCAGATTGACCCCAGGTGGTTCCCTGGGTATGGAGCGAATTCGCTGCCGACAGGTTCGCCATCGACATGTAGTAGGAACGCCTCTTGGCCCAACGATAGAGCTCGTCGCCTTCCTTGGCATCGAACTTGGCCAGCAGGATCTCGCCGTTGCCCGGCAGTGCAGCCGAGCGGCCCCGGCCAACCATCATGGACTTGCCGTCGTTCGACACGGACGCTTCGCCCTCAAAAACCTTCAGCGAGGCGGGTTCCGCCCCAAAATGATACAGGCCCTTTTTCCTCAGGCTCACTTCGGTCTCACCGACCGAGACGACGATCGACATGAACTTATCCAGGTCACCCACCTCGACCATCGCCGAACCGGTGGTGATCGCAAAGCGCGTGTCTTCGAGACTGGTGGAGAGCATCTGGAGGGAAGAGCCCTCCTGGAGGCGAACGGACGATCCTGGAGCCAGTAGAACTTCGGCGCGCCCTTCCAGGGTCTTCAGCACGGAACCCTTCTTCACCTCGGCAAACTTGCCGGGCTTGGTGCTCAACATCGCCCCATCCAGGGTGATGTCACCCTCAATGTAATGAACTAATCCGGCCTTCGCCGTGACGACATCCTGGGCCATCAACGAACCGGCTAAGCAGGCCGCAGCCGCACACACAAAGAATTGACGCATGGCGCCCTCCACTCGGGATCTTCTCGTTAATTGCGACGCACGTCAAGCCCCCCGGGTTTCGCTATTTATTTTGCCCGCCAACGCCGCCATCGTGAGCGCCAGGACGTGCGCCCCGCGGGCGATATCTTCGGTGGATGCGAACTCGTCAGGACGATGACTGACACCGCCCCGGCACGGAATAAAGAGCATTGCCGTGGGCGCCACTCTCGACATAAACAGCGAGTCATGATAGGCCCGGCTGATCATCCGATCATAGGCGTAACCGCTTTGTTTGCAGCTTTCTTCCAGTGCCGCCACCACCTGCGGGCCACATTCGGCGGGTGAGTCGGCATTGATCAGCTCAGTCCGGATGAAGACCTTCCGCTTCTCCTCGATCTCGCGGGCCGCGGCGAGAATTCGGTCCAGCACGGCATCGCGCCGGACTTGATCGATATCGCGGACGTCGATCTCCAGATAGCAACCGCTCGGCACACTGTTCACAGCGCCGGGAAAGACGTTGCAAACGCCCGTCGTTCCGACAGTGTCGACAGCGCCGGTCGACTTTGCCGCCGCCTCCACCGCCAAGGCCACTTCGGCACCAGCCAGAAAGGCATCGCGACGCCCGGGCATCAGCACCGCGCCGGCGTGGCCGCCTACGCCCTCAATGGTGACCCGCAAGCTGGCCGGCGCGGCGATCGCCGTTACGACGCCGAGACCCACACCGCGCTGCTCCAGCAACGGCCCTTGCTCAATGTGCAGCTCCAGAAAGGCGGAATAGTAGTCGCGGTCCAGAGCGACGGAGTCCAAACTGCCGGCGAACCCGGCCTGCTCACGCGCCTGGTTCAGCGTCAGTCCGTCACGGCCCTTCAGCCGATCGCCGGCGGCGGCATCCAGCAACCCGGAGAGCAGCCGGCTGCCCAGGCAGCCAATCCCGAAGCGCGTAGGCTCCTCGGAGGTGAAGAGCAGAAGCTCAAGCGATCGGAGAGGCTGGTAGCCTGCTCTCTGCAGGGCCCGGATCGCCTCCAGTCCACCCAACACACCGACGGTGCCATCGTACATTCCGGCATTCGGAATGGCGTCGATGTGTGAGCCGGTACCGACCGCGGGAAGTTCCGGCGCCGCACCCGCCCAACGCGCAAAAGTATTGCCGACCGCGTCTTCACGCACCTTCAGCCCCACCTCCTCGCAGAGCCGCTTGACGTATGCCCGCCCCTGCAGATCATGGTCGGTAAAGACAACTCGCGTCACCGCCGGCGACAGCACCTCAGAAAACGCTGCCAGTTCGTCAAGTTCCCGCTGCAGCCGAATTGCGTCAATTTGCAGGTTCATTCCGCGGTCCGGTTCCAGTCCTTGTAGATGAGATACTTGGCCCGAGTTTTGCCGATCGCGCCGAACCACTGCGGACAATACGGCGCCATGTAGATGAAGTCACCCGTGGTGACGGGGTACCAATGGTCGCCGAGGCGATAGATGCCCCCGCCTTCCAGGAACAGCAAGCCGTGTTCCATCACGTGCACCTCCACCATGGGCAGCGCGGCACCCGGCCGGAAGGTCATGGTGTTGACGGCGAAATCAAAACCCGGGTCGGCGGGAATCATCGGACGAACTTCGAGATCAGGGTCGCCCATCAGCGACTGCGACGCAATCGACGTCTCGATGCCGGTAAATGCCGTCGGCGCCGCGACACCCGCCAATGGTAGGTAAGGCTTCTCGATCACCGCTGCACGAGTGCCGGCCTGCAAGGCCGTCACCATGCTGTCCACGCCAGCCGGCCAGTAGGCATAGGCGTTGACGCCCAAGGTGCGGTCGCCGGCCTGAATCTCGCCCTCCAGAACGTACAGGAAGCGTTGCGCCGAAGCCGCGGGCAATACGCCGCCCGCCTCGAACTCGGCTGTGTATTGGGTGAACTTCGCACCGATCGCCGGCGCCGCATGAACGACGGCCGTCGCATTCTTCATGCCGGGCCACGGCGCCCGCACGAAAGTGTCGGGCGTATGGAGCAAGTGATCCGCGCGATGGGCGCTGCGCGTGTGTCCTAGCGATTGCATTTCAGTAGTTTTCCTTGAGTTTTGGCCGTAATGACGCCACCGGTGAAGATGCTTTCGCCCCGCCGAATAGTCCGGGTGATGGTGCCGCGAAAGGTGGACCCCAAGTAGGGGCTCATCCGGTGCCGCTGAAAAAGATGTTCGGGTTCGAGTTTGGTGACGCCAGCCAAGTTCACCAGCGCAAGGTCGGCATCCATCCCCAGGGCAATCGAGCCCTTCGCCGGAATGCCGAAGCGCTCCGCCGGCCGGGTCGCCAGCAAGGACGCGATCCGCTCCAGCGGCAATCCGCGCGCGTGGTAGCCGGCCTCCAGCATCACTGCCAACGTGGACTGCACCCCGGCGATCCCGCCCCAGGCGTGGAAGAAGTCGCCGGACTTCTGCTCGATGGGCGCCGGCGAATGGTCCGACGCCACCAGGTCAAGCCAGCCATCCAGCACGGCATTCCAAAGTTCGTCTCGTTCGTGAGCGTCCCGGATTGGTGGAGCGCACTTTGCTGCCACGCCGATCCGTTCCACATCTTCAGTCGTGAAAAAGAGATAGTGCGGGCAGGTCTCGATCGACACGTCCACCCCGCGTGAACGCGCCTCAACGGCCACCGCGACGCCACGGCCCGAACTGATATGGACAATGTGCAGCCGCGCCTTGGTCTCTCCAGCAAATAACACCGCGCGTGAGATCGCCTCGACCTCGGCCATCACCGGGCGCGACTCGAGAAAGTCACGCACTCCGGTGCGTCCCGCAGCCAGCATGCGCTGCGACAGTTCGCGCGTCAACTCCTCGCCCTCCGCGTGGACACCGACGGGAAGGCCCAGCCTTGCCGCCTCAGCCATCCCGTCCAGCAGAGTGGCGTCGTCAGCGCGGGGGAACTCCGGAAGGCCCGAATTCGACATGAAGGCCTTGAAGCCAATCGCGCCGGCTGCAGCCAGTTCCGCCATATCGGCCAGGTTGCCTGGAATCAGACCGCCCCACAGCCCGAAGTCGGTGATCGAAGCCGCCGCCAAAGCCACGCGTTTGCGCTCGAACTCGGCCGCATTGGTCGTGCAGGGCGTCGAGTTCAAGGGCATATCGAAGAACACCGTGCCGCCGCCCGCGGCCAGAGCGCGACTGCCGGTGGCGGCGCCTTCCCAATCCGCGCGGCCCGGCTCATTGAAATGGAGGTGCGCGTCGATCACCCCGGGCAGCAGGTGCAGCCCCTGGGCGTCAATCTCCTCCTTCCCGGAACCGAGTGCAAGTCCGACGGCTGCGATGCGGCCATCCTCGATCGCAACATCGGCTTGCGTTACGCCGTTCGCCGTTACGGTGTGTCCACCGCGAATCACCGTGTCAAACATTGCGCGCCTCCCACCCCTTCAGAAACTCAATCCCAGCCTCCAACCCGGCCGCTACGTCCTCCACGAGAACGCGCTCATCGGGATGGTGGCTAATCCCGCCCGGACTCCTCAAGAACAGCATGGCGCAAGGAAGACGCTGCGCAACGATCATGGCATCATGACCGGCGCCGCTCGTCATTCGGTGCGCAGTTCTCCCGGTCGCCGAGACCGCCTCCGCCAGCAGATCCACGAGTCCGGAGTCCATCGGCACGGCAGCCTGATCCAGGTTTGTCTTCGACGTAACTCGCAGCCCTCGCCGTTCGCCGATCCGGCTCGCCTGCGCCAACAGCGAGTCCACCGCGGCAAGGCGAACGTGATCCTGCGCATGGCGTACATCGAGGCTCGCCACCAACCGGCCATTGATTGCATTGCGCACGTTGGGGTGAGCTTCCAGATAGCCCACAGTGGCGACCAGTCCGGCAGTTGCCTGCGCCTCGCTCTCCACCACCTGAATCCACTCCGCCGCGCCCGCCAGCGCATCGCGTCGCAAAGCCATTGGCGTAGTGCCGGCATGATTACTCTGTCCGGAAAACGTGACATCCAGGCGAGACTGTCCAGCAATCGCCTCCACCACCCCCAGCGGAAGATCCAGGCTTTCTAGCACTGGGCCCTGTTCGATGTGAATCTCCAGATAGGCCTTCGCCTGGGGCCCGACTTCGGCCTCAGCAATCCGCTCCGGGTCAAGCCCATACTGGCGAATCGCCCCGGCCACGGTGATGCCTTGTCTGTCGGTGAGCGACAGCATCTCCTGCACACTCCCCACCAACGCGCGGCTCCCAATGAACGGCGCACCGAAGCGGACGCCCTCTTCTTCCGAAAAGCCGATCACCTCCACACCGACCGCCGAACCCTGCATCAGCCGCACCAGGCTCACGGCCATCACGACACCCAGAACACCGTCGTACGCACCCGCCGCGGGCACGGTATCCAGGTGCGAAGCGATGATCAGCCTTGTCTTGCCAGTCGTGCCGCGCAGATTCCCAACGGCATCGACCTCCACCGTCAGTCCGCAGTTCTCCATCCACGTGCGCAAGTAAGCGTGCACCTCGTGCATCGGCGGCGAGAGAAAGGTTCGCGTGGTGCGGCCGACGTCCTCAGAACGCTCCGCAATCCAATGGCAATGCTCCATCGCCTCCTGCGCCGCCGCCAGAAACCGATCCATCAGGACCCCCGGTAAGTGCTGTAGCCATACGGCGAGAGCAGCAGCGGCACATGGTAACTTCCGGTAGCCTCCGAAATGCCAAATCGGATGACGACCTCGTCAAGGAAAGGCGGATCGGGCAGTTCCGCGCCGGCTCGTCGAAGGTACTCGCCCGCATGAAAAGTCAGTTCGTAAGTCCCGGTGGCCAACAGCTCGCCATTCAGCAACGGCTCCGCCGTCCTCCCATCGCTATTCGTCACCACAGACTTCAGATGCATCCGGCCACCCGCAGTAACCTGGTGCAGATCAATCGCAAGCCCACCGGCCGGAATGCCGCGCGCAGTGTCGAGCACATGGGTTGACAGCTTGGCCATTTATCGCTTCATCCTTAAGCCCAGACATCCGTAAGGAGGCCTGGCATCCGTATAAACGCCTAGTTCCCCGCCCCGCTCCGCAATCGTATCCCAGGTCCGGTTATTGGCCTCTAAGTGAATCTCGGCAATTACAGGAACCTCAGACAACATGCGCGTGCCCAGTTGATAGATAATCTCCTGAATGCTCCCAGACTCAAACGCATCGAACAACTCATGGGTCATCCGGCGAACTGCTTTTGTCACCGCGCCGCCATTGAAAGCCTCGCCGGGACTCACGTAACTCCACTCCAGGTCGAGCCACATATGCAGGGGCCGGTTCTCGATATCGGGCAAAGTCGTGTACTCATCACGGGCAAAGCCCTTGAAAGCACTGCCGCCCAGCCGTACGATGCGAAAGCCCCGAATACCGGAGGCGGCTTCGACAATTCCCTCCCGGTTCAGCTCCACGCGAGCGGTCGCCTGCTCCGGCCCACCGGGTGAGTAGGACCATTTCCCCTGCGCGCGATAGGGAATTTCGACAGAAGATACCTGCAAACCCTCCACCTGAGGATAGAGACCAATGAACTTCTCTGCGAGAAACCGGCAATAGCCTTCTAGATCGGGCCCGCCATAATTCAGCGTCTCGTGCTGAATGAAGTTCTTCATCGAATCCGTGGCGATCAGGCCGGAGTTATCGCCAGTCGTGTAAGTCGGCCAGAAGGCCTCACCGTAAAGCAACATCTTGGTGTTAGCCCCAAATAGGGCGCTCTGTCCGTCCGGTACTTGGCCATCGCGATTCAGCCGATACGCCGTCACCTCGCCCTTGCCGTAATAGTTTCTTTTCCAGCCACTTGAAAATGTTTCCACGCGAGTATCCTATTGAACTAAATCCTGTAATCGAAAGCCGGCAATGCGAAATACCTGATCCAGCGCCGTCTGGAACTCCGCCTCCCACGACGAATGTACGCGCCGCTCGATGGCCTCGAGAATGTCGAATTTCGTACTGCCCTTGACGGCAAACAGAAACGGAAAGTCGAAGGTCTTGCGATAAGTAGCATTGGCCGTCTGCAATCGCTCGAACTCCTCCGGCGTCAGACGGTCGAGCCCGGCACCGGCTTGTTCGCCGCTGGAGGCATCGCTCATCCGGGCCCGGGTTCCCAAATCCGGATGCGCCCGCAGCAAGGAGAGCTGTTGCTCGCGAGTCGCGGCACTCACCTGCTCCCACATCGCCGCGTGCAGGCCAGCCAGATCAGCGAAGGGCCGCCGTATCCACGCCCGCTCCGCCACCCAAGGCGAATGCTCAAAGACCCAGCCCACCCGCTCGATAAACTCCGCTTGACTCATCGCATTGACTTCGGCGATCGTCATGCGGCCTCCGCCCGGTAAACCATCTCACCCTCCACGCGCACCTCTCGAACTGTCTCTGGCCCCGCTTGGGCAAGGATCGCCGCCAGCTTAGTTTCCGGGCTCTCGGCTAACTCCAGCGAGTAAGCCAGCGGGCTCTCAACCGGAGCCTTCAGATAGACCAGATCCGCGGCCTTGTTCACCTCGAAATTGCCGGCCGTCGCGCCCAGCCCGACCGCTTCCGCCCCGGCCAACGTCGCCAGATACAGTAACTTGACCGGATCCAGCATCAAACCTTCCGGCGCCAAGCGCTGCATAAAGTAAGCCTGAAGCGCTTCCTTCGGCAACCCGAAGCCGGTGCCGCCGCCCACGTCCGTGCCGAGCGCGCAGTGCACGCCTGCCTCCAGATGACGGCGCAGCGGAAACATTCCGCTCCCGAGGGCCGAGTTACTGCATGGGCAATGCGAAACCGAGGTCCGCGTCCCCGCCAGCCGTTCCAGTTCCCCAGCAGCCGGATGCAGATTGTGGGCCATCACCGCGTGGGGGCCGCAAAGGCCATACCGTTCATAGACTCCGAAGTAATCTGAAGCCCACGGAAACAGCCGTCTCACTTCCTGAATCTCCAGCCAATTCTCATTCAGATGACTCTGGAAGCGAACCCCCTCCGTCTCTTGCATCAACGTCTGACAGACTTCCAGAATCGCTTCAGACGCCGACAGCGCGAACCTCGGCGTCACCGCATAGAGCAAGCGGCCCCGGCCATGATACTCGCGAATCAATGCCGTGCTGTCCCGATAGGCCTGCTCGGGGCTCTGATGCAACTCAGAGCGAAGCAGCCGATCCGAAAGCACCATGCCGCTGAGGATCCGCAAACCGGAGCTCGCCGCCGCCTCAAACAAGGCACCCGTAGCCGCTCCGAAATGCGCGCCGAAAACCAATGCCGTCGTCGTGCCATTTGCTGCGAGAGAGCGAGTGAAGGCCTTGGCGACACGCCCAGCATGAGTTAGGTCAGCCATCCGGGCTTCTTCGGGCAGCGCATGATGCTCTAGCCAATCCAGTAAGTGCCGCCCCAGTCCGCCGATCACGCGAATCTGGGGAAAGTGAATATGCGTATCGACGAAGCCGGGCAGTAAGTATCCGCCCCGCAGATCTCGCGTCAACGCTTCCGGATTCGCCCGCGCCACCGAAGCATACTCACCGCAAGCCGCGATCCGGCCCTCGCGGATCAGCAAGCCGCCGTCATCGAAGTGCTCGAGCGCGGCGTCCGCCAGAAACGGATTCCACCGCGTATGCAGAATCGTCCCGCGCAGTAACTCGCTCATGCCGGGCCACCTTGCTCCTGTTGCGCCCGAATCGCAAAAAAGATACGCTCCGGCGTCGCAGGACTGTCTAAGTGGACGGGTCCACCGGAACCGAAGGCCGCGATCGCCTCGCGAATGGCCTCCCTCGCCGAAATCGCCAGCATCAGCGGTGGCTCGCCCACGGCCTTACTTCCAAAGATGACTCCCGGCTCGGTCGCCCGCGGCAGAAACGACACCTTGAAGACCTCCGGCAGTTCTGACCACGAAGGCAGTTTGTAAGTCGAAGCGCCCGCCGTAGCTAGCCGTCCGTGCGAATCCCAGAGTAACTCCTCGATCGTCAACCAACCCAGGCCTTGCACAAAGCCGCCCTCGAGTTGTCCGCGGTCAATCACTTCGGCGAGCGAGTCGCCCACATCTTCGAGTAAGTCCACCCGCCGCACCCGGCAATCGCCCGTAAAGGACTCTAACTCCACCTCGGACACCGCCGCCCCGTAGGCGAAGTAGTAGAAGGGACGGCCGCGGCCGGTCTTGGGGTCGTAGTGAATCTCCGGCGTGCGATAGTACCCTTCAGCAGACAGAGACACCCGACGCCGGTAGGCCTCTTCGCAGACCCGCCCGAAGGGCAGCGGCTCCTTGCCGGGTGCGGATACCCTGCCCTGTTCAAATTGCACCTCAACGGCCGCGCAATCGAGCAGTGCCGCCGCCACTTCCCGCAAGCGCTCCCGTAGCTCCGAACAGGCATTAGCGACCGCCGCGCCATTCAAGTCAGTTCCCGCCGAAGCCGCCGTGGGCGCCGTGTTCGGCACCTTCCCGGTATTGGTCGGCATCAGACGAATCGCCTCCAACGGCACTCCGAGCGTCTCAGCGGCGATGCGCCGCACCTTCGTATTCAAGCCCTGCCCCATCTCGGTGCCGCCATGATTCACCTGGACGCTGCCGTCGCGGAAGATCAAAACCAGCGCCCCGGCTTGGTTGAAGAACGTCGCCGTAAACGAGACGCCAAACTTCACCGGCGTCATCGCGATGCCCCGCTTCCGGTAAGGTGAATCGGCATTCCATCGCGCGATCTCCTCCCGCCGCGCCTCAAAGGAACTGGAGGCCTTCAGTTCGTCCCAAATTCGCTGGATTCGGGAAGCATCCTTCACCGGCTGTCCGTAGTGGGTGCTGTTGCCCTCGCGATAGAAGTTCCTCTCGCGAATCGCCTCCGGCCTCATCCCTAGGCGGCGAGCGGCCTGGTCCAGAATCTCCTCGATGGCCAGCATTCCTTGCGGTCCGCCAAACCCGCGAAATGCCGTCTGCGAAGTCTTGTGGGTGCGGCAAACGTAGCCGGTCAATTCAACGTTCGGCAAGAGATAGGCGTTGTCGCAATGAAACATCGACCGCCAAAGGATCGGCTCCGAAAGGTCGAGGCTCCATCCGCCATCGGAGTACAGAGTTGCCCGCAAGCCCTCCATCCGGCCGTCTTCGGCAAAGCCGGTCGCATAGCGAATCAGGTATGGATGCCGTTTGCCGGTGAGCGCCATATCCAACTTGCGCGTCAACCGGACCCGCACTGGCCGCCCCGTCTTCCAGGCGCCCAGCGCCGCCACGGCCACCCACGGATTCGACTGTACCTCTTTGCCGCCGAAGGCCCCTCCCATCCGCAGGCACTCCACCGTCACCTGACTCCTCGGCAGATTCAGCACCCGCGCCGCAATCTCCTGCGCCTCAGCGGGATGCTGCGTCGAGCACTGCACGCTCACCCCGCCGGTCTCGTCAAGCCAGGCAATCGCGCATTGCGTCTCGAGATAGAAATGCTCCTGGCCTCCAATCCGCAACTCGCCCTCAAACTTCAAGGCGCTACGCTCAAGGGCCGACACATCGCCGCGCACCATCCGGTGCGGCCCGCTCAGATAACTGTCTGCGGCAATCGCCGCCTCAATCGTCAGAATCGGCGGCAATTCTTCATACTCAGCGCGCACCAAGGCGGCACCCCGTTGCGCCGCCTCCAGGGTTTCGCCCAGCACCCACGCCACAGCCTGCTGATGATGCATCGCCTCGAGCGGAAACATCGGTTCGTCATGCCGGTTAGCGCCCGTATTGCCCTCGCCCGGAACGTCCGCGCCGGTGAGGACCGTACAGACGCCAGGGGTCGCCAACGCCGCGTCCGTGTCGAGCCTAAGCAGCGCCGCGTGCGCATGGGGCGCGCACACCGGCCAGGCATGCAGCAGCCGCGGAAATCGTCCCAGCAGATCGTCGGTATAGAGCGCCGCGCCGGTGACGTGACCACGCGCGCTCTCATGCGGGCCGCTATCCCTCATGCCAGAACTTCTCCACGAGACTTTGCGCCACCGCCAACCGATACGCCGCCGAACCGCGATGATCGCTCATCGGCTTCAACTCGCCGGCGATGGCCGACTGCGCCGCTTCCACCGTCGGCTTGGTCCATGGCTGCCCGATGACGATCTCTTCAGCAGAAAGCACGCGCAACGAACGGTCCGCCACGCCGCCAAACGCGAACCTCGCCCGAGTGATCCGGCGTTGCTCGTCGAAGGATAAGGCCATCGAAGCGGCCACCGTGCTGATGTCGTCCATGCGCCGCTTCGACACCTTGAAGAAACGCCACAGCGCAGGAATCGGCTTGGGGATCTCGATGGCAGTAATCAGTTCCGCCGGATTCAGGGCGGTCTTCCGATAGCCCGTAAAAAACTCGTGCAGCAGGATCGTTCGCCGTCCCGCCGGTCCAGCCAGGTGCAAGCTCGCATCCAGCGCCAGCAACAGCGGCGCGCTATCGCCGATTGGCGAAGCATTGCCCAAATTTCCCCCCAGCGTTGCGCGGTTACGGACGGTGGGCGAAGCGAAAGTCAGCAGCCATTCGGCCACCGCCGCGGGCGCGTTCCACCAGCGACGCAGGATGTCGGTGAACGGCAACCCGGCCCCGATCAACACCCGGTCATCGTTTTCGCTGAACTCCCGCAATTCTTCAATCGCTTCCAGACTCACCAGATGCGCCCACCGGCTGCCGCGCTGATTACTTTCCACGCCGACATCCGTTCCCCCGGCCACCAACTTCGCCGCCGGATCTTCCACCAGGATCTGCACGCACTCTTCGACGCTTTCCGGCCGCGAGAATCCCGCCGACCTCAAAGCCAATAACCGTGGCGAGGGCCGGCTCAATCGCGCCTGGAAGGCGTCGGCGGGCGCAGGCCCCAACGATAACGCCGCATCGCGAATCGGCCGGTAACCGGTGCACCGGCACAGATTGCCGCCCATTTGGTGCGGATCGCAGAGCCCGGCACGGTCCGGCCGGTATTGCTCGGCAAACAGGTTCATCACGAATCCGGGCGTGCAGTAGCCGCACTGCGATCCGCCCGCGGCAGCCATCGCCTGCTGGACCTCGCAAAGCTTATTGTCGCGAGCCAAATCTTCCACCGTGTGGATCTCGTGGCCGGCCAACATCGGCAGAAACATCAGGCAACTGTTCACGGCCCGATAGGCGCTGCTGGAATCGTGCGGCGCCACCAGCAACACCGTGCAGGCGCCGCATTCGCCTTCCGCACAGCCGTCCTTCGCCCCGGTGAGCCCTTCGCCACGCAGGTAGTCGAGCAACGTCGTTTGCAACGGCACCGGAGGCGCAGAGACCGGACGGCCGTTCAAAAGAAACTGGACTGCCACCACCGGCCGCTACCTCGGCCTCATCGGCCACGTCATCAGATCGAGATACATGGCCCTGAAACGTTCCTGATCGAAGTTCCACACCACGTCCGAGACACGAGGCGCCGGCGACGCCGGCCATGGAATTCCGGCGTAGCCTTTCGGCACTTCATCCCAGTAGAGCGAAGCCGCGTAGTTCATCCCTTGCATGGTATCGATGTCCTCATCGTAGCGGCGCTGCCCGGTGCAGTTCCGCAATCCCTTGGTTTGCGGCCCAGGGCGATCGCCTCCACCATCTCCAGACTGCGCTTTACCTTCTCGGCCACGACCACAGTCACCAGCGTAGTCCTCAGCCAAGGTGCGCGCAGCGACAATTTCGCCGCCGCCGGATGGCCGATCACGTTCTTCGGCTGGAACTCTGTACTGGTTCCCCTGAAGGCGATCTCCTTCATTAGTGCGGCTATCTCGGGATCGAGCGAAATGGCGAGCGCCACGTTCGTCTACGCACCAACGCGATAAAGCGTCACCTGGCCAAACCGCCCGACCCTGCTGCGACGTGAGCCGGTGCGGCAAAATCATTCGGGAGGCCATCGTCAATCGTCCTCGCTCGCCAGCAGCGGATTCTTTGCTCCCTTCGTCGGAGACATTTGGATTGCGAGGCAACGGAGCTTCAGGGAAAGACGGGGGCGGGCTGGCAACAGGGCGATGGCCGCACCAACTTCGTGCGGTCCAACTGCGAAATTAGCACGCGAACGGCTAACCTGTCCAATCTTTCATCAGTGCCCTTGGGCCAGATAGAAGAACCGGACCAGCAGAAGCGCCGCCATCACATACGACGCAGGCGTAATCTCACGGAAGCGTCCGCGAGCCATGCGCAACAACACGTACGCGACGATGCCAAAGGCCAGGCCATTGGCGATGCTGAACGTCAGCGGAATCGTAATCAGGATCAGGAAGGCCGGCACGGCGGTGAGCGCATCTTCCCAGTCAATCTCGCCGATCGATCCCAGCATCAGGCTCCCCACGATGATCAGCGCGGGCGCCGTCGCCGCAGCCGGAATCGCTCCGATCAGCGGAGCCATCGACAGCGCCGCCAGAAACAGCAGCCCGGTCACCACGGAGGTGACGCCGGTGCGTCCACCCGCGGCCACGCCGGCCGCGCTTTCGATATAGCTCACCACGGTCGTCGTTCCCGCCACCGCGCCGGCCACCGTCGCCGCCGCGTCGCACACCAGCACCTGGTTGATCCGCGGAATCTTCTGATTCTCGTCCAGCAGCCGAGCCTTCTTGCTCACCGCCACCAGCGTGCCGATGTTGTCGAACAGATCCACAAACAGAAACACAAAGATGATCTCCATCAAGCCGAGCTTCAGCGCGCCCATGATGTCCAGGTGAAACGCCGTCCCCATAATGGCGCTGACGCCGAAGGTCTGCGGCTTCCACTCGGCGATCCCAAAGACGAAGCCCAGCACGGTGGTGGACAGCACGCCGATCAGGATTGCCGCGCGCACCTTCCAGGCCTGCAGTGCCGCGATGATCACCAATCCCCCGAGCGCCAGGGCCGTGTGCGGATCGCGCAGATTGCCCATCGTCACCATCGTCGCGGCGTTGGGCACAATGATGCCGGCATTGCGCAGTCCGATGAAGGCGATGAACATTCCGATTCCAGCGATCACGGCCGCGTACAGTTCGCCCGGAATCGCCGTAACAATCCATTGGCGGACTCCCAGCAGAGTGAGCAGCAGAAACGCTACGCCCGAGATGAATACCGCCCCCAGCGCCGTCTCCCAAGGCACGCCCATGCCCTTCACCACCGAGTAGGTAAAGAACGCATTCAAGCCCATGCCCGGCGCCAGCGCAATCGGATACCGGGCGTAAATGCCCATCAGAAGTGTCCCGAACGCGGCGGACAGACAAGTAGCCGCCACCACCGCCGGCAACGGCATTCCCGCTTCAGCCAGAATAGACGGGTTTACGAAGACGATGTACGCCATCGTGATGAACGTCGTTACGCCGGCCAGCACCTCGGTCTTCCAGTCCGCCCCGAGTTTGCGAAACTCGAAGTACTCTTCGATCCGCCCGATCAGGGCGTTACTTTGCTGCGCCACGTGCCATCTTCTTTTGCAGTTCCCCGCGAAATTCCATTTAGATATCCTTCGCCCGGCCCCGCGCACTTAGGCAGCTTCTCCCGCGCCGGCTTGCCTGCCCTCGGCGTCGCCGCCCACCACTCAGCGGGATACTTCGCCCTTTCCGCCGGCTGTGCGCCGCTCAGGCCCGCCAAAAGGGCCAAGCAACTCATCCAAGGTAGAAACCGCACCATCGCTTCTCCTTTTGGTTTGTCGCCTTGGACGGCAGGGGCAGTCTCAGCGCCGGAAGAGGCGGAGGTTCGGGGCCACCGAATTCAAAATGCTACCATACCGCTCCGGCGGGCTCCCGGTGAAACGCTAGACTGGGAGCACCGCTTACGCCCATGCGACCCTTGCTTCTCTTCGCTCTGCTGCTGCCCACTCACTCCCTCGCCCAAACCGCCAACCCGCCGGGCGAACGCCTCTTCGCCTCTCGCTGTGCCGCATGCCATGGCGCTGACGCCGCGGGCGGCGAGCGCGGACCCAGCCTCGTCGACGGCCGGCGCGGCGGCGCTCGCTGGCGCGAAACTCTCCGCGACACCATCCGCGACGGCCGCCCCTCCGCCGGCATGCCCGCCTTTCCCCTTCCCACCAGCGACCTGGACGCCCTCGTCAACTTCCTTGGCAACCTCACCGCCCCGGCCATCGAACGCAATTTGCCGGGCGACGCCCAAGCCGGCGCGAACTACTTCTTCGGCGCCGGAAAATGCGCCACCTGCCACACCGTACAAGGCCACGGTGGCGTGCTGGGGCCGGACCTCTCAAACCTCGGCCGCCAACGCCGCCTGAATCAGATCGAGCGTGCCCTCACCGCCCCCGCCAATACCCAGCGCCTCCTCTCCGTCACCCTGCAGGACCGCCGCACCCTCCGCGGACTGGCCAAAAACGAAACCAACTTCGACCTCCAACTCCTCGGCCTCGACGGAACCCTTCACCTGCTGGATAAGTCCCGTATCGTCCGCCTATCCGAAGAGACCAAACCGCTCATGCCGCCGCTTGCCGCCAGCCCGGAAGATCGCCGCAATCTGCTCGCCTTCCTCAGCCGCCTGGATCGCACTCGCCCCGTGCAGACTCCGCAGCGCGCGGCCCCCTCGCCCCAGGGTCTGCCCTTCTCCGCCGTGGCCCAGCCCCGCCCCGGCGAGTGGCCCACTTACAATGGCCAACTCAACGGCAACCGCCATAGCCCGCTGAAACACATTCATACCGGCAACGTCGCGCAAGTCGCCCCCAAATGGATCTTCACCCTGCCCGATGCCCGCCGCCTGCAAGTCACTCCCCTGGTCTCCGGCGGCGTGATGTATGTCACCGCCGCCAATGAAGCCTTTGCTCTCGATGCCCGCACCGGCCGCCAGATCTGGCACTTCAAACAACCGCTCACCAAGGGCGTCATCGGCGATGCCTCCAGCGCCATCAACCGCGGCGTCGCCCTGCTCGATGACAAAGTGTTTCTCGTCACCGATCATGCCCACTTACTCGCCCTCCACCGCGTCACCGGCGCGCTGATCTGGGATGTCGAAGTAGCCGACTATCGCCAACACTACGGCACCACCTCGGCTCCCCTCGTCGTGAACGACTTAGTCCTGGTTGGCACTTCCGGCGGCGACGAGGGCGCGCCGGGCTATATCTCCGCTCACCGCGCGAGCACGGGCGAACCAGTCTGGAAGCACCGGACGCTCCCCGCCCCTGGCGAGCCCGGCTCCGAAACCTGGGTTGGCCGAGCACTGGAACACGGCTGTTCCGCGCCTTGGCTCACCGGCTCCTACGACCCGGAAGTAAAACTGATCTATTGGACCACCGGCAATCCCTGCCCCGACTACAATGGCGACGAGCGCCAGGGCGATAACCTCTTTTCAAGCTCCGTCATTGCGCTCGATCCGGCCACCGGGCAGCGCAGCTGGCACTATCAGTTCACCCCGCATGACCTGCATGACTGGGACGCCTCACAGCCCGTCCTCGCCGTCAACGCCCCTTGGAAAGGGCGTCCGCGCAAGTTACTCCTGCAAGCCAACCGCAACGGCTTCTTCTATGTGCTCGATCGCGTTACCGGCGAGTTCTTACTCGGAGAACCTTACGTCAAGAAAATGACCTGGGCCAGCGGCATTGGCGCCGACGGACGCCCCAAAGTACTTCCGGATACCGCGCCAACCATGCAAGGCAATAAAGTCTGCCCCGCCGTCGAAGGGGCGAGTAACTGGATGTCCAGCAGTTATCACCCCGGCACCGGACTCTTCTACGTCATGTCGCTCGAAAGCTGTAACATCTACACGAAGTCCGCCGCGTGGTTTCAGCAGGGTGAATCGTTCTACGGAGGCGGCACGCGCCGCGTGCCTGGCGAAAAAGGCGAAAAGATTCTGCGCGCGCTCGACCCGCAGACCGGCAAGATCGTCTGGGAGTATCCGCAACTGGGCGCCGCGAACTCCTGGGGCGGCCTGCTCTCCACCGACGGAGGCTTGGTTTTCTTTGGCGAAGATAGCGGCGCCTTTGCCGCCGTCGACGCCAAGTCCGGCCGTCTTCTCTGGCACTTCCAAACCAGCCAACTCTGGAAGGCTTCGCCCATGACTTACACCGTGGACGGCAAACAGTTAGTCGCCGTCGCCGCCGGCGGGAGTATCATCGCTTTCGGCCTGCCCTAAATAAAAAACCGGCCTTGCCGAAGCAAGGCCGGTTTCTGTCTGACCAAAACGATGGCTTTAGTGAACCATCTTGTGCGGATCAATGACGAACTTCTTCGCCGCGCCACGATCGAAGTCGGCGTAGCCCTTCGGCGCGTCGTCGAGCGTAATCACCTCGACGCCCACGGCCTTCGCCGGATGCACCTTGTCGAACAGGATCGCGTTCATCAGGGCGCGATGATACTTCATCACCGGGCACTGGCCGGTGCAGAACATATGGCTCTTCGCCCAGCCCAAGCCGATGCGAATCCCCAACATACCCACCTTGGCATTGTCGTCCACGCCGCCCGGATCGCCCGTCACATACAAACCAGGAATGCCGATCGCGCCACCGGCGCGCGTCACTTCCATCAGCGAATTCAGCACTGTGGCCGGCCGCTCCACCGTCGTGTCATGGCCGTGTCCGCGCGCTTCGAAGCCCACGCAATCCACCGCGCAATCCACTTCCGGAATCTTCACGATCTGCGCGATCATGCCCGCCAAATCGGCGCTCTGCCGCAAGTCGATCGTCTCGCAACCGAAGCTCCGTGCCTGCGCCAAGCGCTCCGGAATCATGTCGCCCACAATCACGCACGCCGCGCCCAACAACTGGCAGCTCACCGCGCAAGCCAGGCCCACCGGACCCGCACCCGCCACGTACACAATGGAGCCCGGCCCTACGCCGGCCGTAAACGCACCGTGGAAACCCGTCGGGAAGATGTCGCTCAGCAACGTGAGATCAGCGATCTTCGCTAACGCCTGGTCCCGATCCGGGAACTTCAACAGATTGAAGTCGGCGTAAGGAACCATGACGTACTCCGCCTGTCCACCCACCCAACCGCCCATATCCACGTAGCCATAAGCCGCGCCCGGCCGCGCCGGATTCACACTCAAACAAATGCCCGTCCGGCCTTCCTTGCAGTTGCGGCAACGGCCGCAAGCAATGTTGAACGGCACGCTGACAATGTCGCCCTTTTTGATGAACTCCACATCCCGGCCCGTTTCGATCACTTCGCCCGTGATCTCATGCCCCAGAATCAAGCCCGCGGGAGCGGTGGTGCGGCCACGCACCATATGCTGATCGCTGCCGCAGATGTTCGTCGTCACTACCTTCAGGATCACCCCGTGATCGCATTTCCGGGATCCCAGCGCGAGCGTTGGGAAGTCAATCGACTGAATCTCCACCTTGCCGGGAGCCATATACGCCACGCCACGATTGGTCGCCATTTTATCCGTTCACCTCCAAGAAAACTCTCTTCAAACTCGGGCGGAAATCACCCGCGCTCAGGCATCGTATCAGCTTGCCGGGGTGCGCGAAAGCAGCCTCGCGAGATTCTACAAGCTATTGAGAATACGTTATATTTAGCGAACCACGAACGTAGCCAATAGCTTGCGCAGCGAAGTGATATTGCGCGTCGTCGTGGCTGTCCCTAATGCCTTCGCCAAGCGAGGTCCGGTCACCGTCGTCTCAGCCATGTTCTTGTGGCAGAGCCAGAAAAGCTCCCGTTCCCCGAAACTGAAAACGTCCACGTCGTTCGACAAGGCTACGGTCTGAGAGCGGTTTGCTGCGGACGGCAGGTCGCGCAGAAAGCCCACGTAGAGCTTGCTGCCCGCTGCCAGATGAGCCCCGAATTCCGCGGTCACCCGCGTGTCCACGCGCCGCACCTCATCCGGCGAACGGATGAACGTCTCAACTTGATAGCCCAGTTGAGCCAGCAAGTGGGCCTCGATCCGCCGCTCCAGAGCCGCTGCCTTCCCGGGAGCATCGAAAACGACATTGCCGCTCTGAATGAAGGTGCGCACATTCGCCAAACCCAATTCGGAAAACAACGCTCGCAGGGCGTCCATCTTGACGATGTGTCCGCCGACGTTGATCGCCCGCAGGAAAGCGATATGTTGCGGCATCCTAGCGCTGGGCGCGCTTACGCTGCGGCAGGGCCGTCAGGGGCTTGGCCCCAAGTTCAGCCAACTGCTCCAAGGCCAACTTGCCCGCATCGCTGCGCGGGAAGCGCTTGCTCACAGTGCGAAACTCGGCGATGGCTTTGGGCTTGTCGTTCTGCTTCAGATACGTCATGCCCTTCATGTAGATGGCCTCGGGCGTCTTCGGGTTCTCCGGATACTGCGTCAGCACCAGGTCAAAGGCCTTCAGCGCATCTTCCAACTTATCCGTGTTGAAAAGAATGCTACCGATCTGAAATTGCGCATTCGGCGCCAGATCCGTGTTTCCGTACCACTTCAGAAAATCCGTGAACTGCTGCAATGCCAGATCATTCTGGGCGGCACGCTTGTCCTTGGTCGCATTCTCGTAGAGCTTCTCCGCAGTCATCCCGGCCGGCGGCGTGGCCGACGTCGTGTAGGCGTCCACCTTCGGCGCCTCAGGCTTCGTGATCAGGATGTCCAGCTTCGCGCTGATATCGGCCAGTGCCGTCTGCAGCTTATTCACGCGCCCATTCACTTCGTTCATGCCGTCGCGCAAGGCGCCGAAGTCGTTGCCCAACTGCTCCACTTTGGCGCTGGTCGCTGCCAAAGAAGAGGAAAAGCTTTTCTCTTGCGTCTCCATCCGCTTCTTGAGGGTGTCCTCGACGTTCGCCAAGGTGGCGCCGTTCTTGGAGGCATTCGCCAGCGTCTGTTCGGCAGTCGCATTCAAGCGATCCACCGTTTTTTGGATGGTGCGGATCTCGTCCGTCATCATCGCGACATCGCGTTGCACCTCGGCCAGATCGTTACGCTTCTGGGCGAAGGCCAGCATCGGCAGCACTAGGACGAAGGCAAGTCTCTTCATACACTTAAATTTTAAAGGATTTTTCACGAGGGAGGGTGCAAACATTTTGCGGGCGGCGGACTATTCGTCCGTCGCCCGCTTCTTTCTTCAACTGAATCTGCCTTATTGACCAGCCGCGAAGTGCGCCCGGCGATTCTGCTGATAGCACGCTTCCGTCGCATCAGAGCACACCGGCCGTTCCTTGCCGTAGGTCACCGACTTCAGCTTGTCGCCGGAGACGCCCAACTGCACCAGGAATTCGCGAGCCGCGTTGGCGCGGCGTTCACCGAGACCCAGGTTATACTCCGCCGAACCACGCTCGTCGCAGTGGCCTTCCACGATCACCGTGGAATTAGCGAACTTGCCGAAGATCTCCTTCAGTCCGTCCGAGTTACGCTGCAGGGTCGCCCGCGCATCTTCACGAATCTCAGCCGAATCATAGCCAAAGTAGGCGTCTTTCACCAAACGCTCCAACGCACGGGTCACATCTTCCGTTACGCCGGGAGCCGCCGCGGGAGGAGGTGCCGACGGGGCCGACACACTGATGCTCACCGAAGCCGTCTCCGTACCACCGGGGCCGGAAGCACGCAATACGTAGGTCGTCGCCGTCGTCGGATACACCTGCCGGCTACCGGAAGCCGCCACCGTGCCTACACCGGGCTCAATGGTCACCGCGTCGGAGTTCTGCACGCTCCAACGCAACGTTACGGCATCTCCGCGGACAATCGAAAGCGGATCGCCGCTGAACGTAATCGCTGGCTTCGGCTTGGGCGCTTCCGCCACCTTCACCGGCGTGGGCGCCGGAGCCGGGGGCGCTGCGGCAATCTTCTTCTTGCAACCCGTGCCGGCGATCATCAGCGCCAGGGTCAGGGCTGCTAATTGCGTCAAACGAACCGTTCTTTGGAGTCTCATCTCGTCTTTCTCATTCTCCTCCGGAGCGACTTTCTATCACGCTCCAGCTTTCAATCTTTATCTTTACCCAACTGAGAGGCAGTTGTTAACAACGCAAGTGAAATTTTCTTCTTTTTAGTGCGTCCAGGCCGGTTTTTCGTTCGATCCGGTGAACGTCAGCTGCTTCAACTGGCTTCCATCGGCCAGGATCGAGTAGAGCTGTACCTGCCGGCCGACCGTCCGCGAAAACACCAGGTGCCGGCCATCCGGTCCCCAGGCCGGATTCTCGCTCCGCGCCCCCGTTGTCAGTTGCACGTACTTCTTCGAAGCGACGTCCATCACAAAGATTGACCAGTTACCCGGCTCCAAGCCGGCCGTCCAGGAAAAAGCCACAAACTGCCCATCCGGATGCCACGACGGATTCGACGCCTCGCCCCGGCCATCGGTCAACCGCTCAATATCCGTACCGTCCAGGTTCATCCGGTACAGTTGCGCCTTACCTGAACGCCCCGAAACAAACACAATCTCATTCCCCGACTTCGGGTTCACCTTCGGCTCCACCTCAATCGACCGGACCGACGTCAAGCGTCGAATACCGCCGCCATCCGCGCCGCTCACGTACAGATTGGCCGGCGAGCCACCCAAGGTCGACGAGAAAACGATCTGGTTGCCATCGGGCGTAAAGTCCGGCGTGGCGTTCATGGTCGCCTGTGGGTTCGAGAAGTTGAGCTTCCGTCCGGAGTCCGTCGTATGCACCATAATCGACGGGTTCCCCGCCCCAATTCGTGTAAACGCAATCTTCGTGTTGTCCTTCGAAATCGCCGGCGAAATGCATGTGGACCGGTAGAACGTCATCTGCTTCTGATTGGCCCCGTCATAATCCATGCTCCAGATCTCCTTCGCGCCGGAACGATCCGAAACGAAAAACACCCGCGACCCGGCCAGGCTCTTGCCGCCGAAGCGCGCCAAAATATCGGCGGCAAACTCCAGCGCCACCTTCTTCGCTCCGTCTTCGTTTAAAGTCCCAAAATACACCTTGCCGAACACCTGCGCATTCTGCGTATCCTTCTGCGTCACATCGTAAAGCCAGCCAAACAGCGCGAGCCGTCCACTCTGCACCGTAGCGTAGCCAAAAGCCAGGTAGTTGGAGTTCACCGGAGCGCCGCTCCAGTCGGTTAACCAGGGTCCCTGCGATAGTGGTTGCCGGTTCGGCCCCACCGTCGGAGCCTTAAAATCACTTGGCTGCTGCGGCACGGTAAGCGGGTACAGGCCCTTCGGCGCAATCTTCAGCACCGCCGCCTGCTCAATCTCCGAAAAAATCTTGGAATTGATGCCGTTCATCAGCGGTTGCGCCTCGCCGGTGCCCCGCAGATCCGGCAGTGCGATCGTCGGCCGGTCCGGCCGGATGATGCTCAGCCTGATATCGGCTTGCTGGGCAGCCAGGCTGGCCAGGAGGACGGGCAGTAGAAGGTATTTGTTCATCGTTTTAACTCAAAAAGCAGTTCCACCGTGGCGGAACTGCGTTCAAACTGTGGCGGCAGCGGCTGGAACGGCGCAGCTTCCAGTACGGCCCGCTTCGCCGAATTGTCCAGCGCATAGTTCCCTGAAGCTTGCACAATCCGCACATCCACCACTTTGCCATCCCGCGCGATCGTAAACGTCACCACCGCGGGGGGCAGCGTATGAATATTGGCCGGTACATCGTCGGTACGCCATTTGCGGGCGATCGCGTCGCGCAACAACTTCGCGTACCAGCCGAAACGGTCGCCGAACGGGTCATTCGCCCCTGTCCCCAGATTACCCGCATTCGGCACGGAAAACATCGGGGTCGTCGCAGCACGTCCGGTCGTCGTCGTCAGGCGATCCTTCAAATTCTCTTCCGGCAGATACCGCCGCAGCAATGCCTGTTGCGAAGTCTTCTTCTTCGGAACCTTGCGCTTCACCTTGTCGAGCGCAACACCCTCGTCCTCCACCACCTTGGGCCGAGTCTCTTTTTCCACTTTGCGCGGAGCCTCATTATCGGTATCCTCCGCAACCAGGTTTTCCTTGCCTTGCCGCTGGGGAATGGGAATGGTCCTCACGACGTTGACTCCCACTGAACCGCCGCCCTGCGCGTTGGGGTCGCCAAATGTCGGCTTCGCTTGCGCGTTCCACCAGGCATACCCCGCCAGCGAAGCAATCACCACACAGTGCAGCGTCACCGATCCGGCCAAGGAACGGCTCCAGTCCTCGCGATACTCCCAGATGTCGACGCGGCTGGTCATCGTTTCCCTAATCCGATTTTGTGACGAAGTTCACCTTCAGCCCCGCCCTGCCGCATGCTTCCGCGGCCTGCGCGAACAGGTCCACCGTGGCATTTTTATCGCAACGAATGTAAACTTCCTTCGCATTCGGCCCGAAGCGCCGTAGCACCTCCGGCCCGATCAGCGCGATATTCGCCAGCGGCTGGTCGTTCAGCTTCATATCGCCGCGGCGGGAAATACTCAGAACTGGCAGTTCCTTCACGGAAGGCGTCGAGTTCTTCACCTTCGGCACTTCGATCTCCAGGCCGAACTCCATCGCCTGCGCCGTAATCATGAAGATGATCAACAACACCAGCACCACGTCCACCAGCGGGACGATGTTCATCTCCGACAACGTCGGCGGCAGCGCACGGCCTCGCCGTCCTCTCGCTCCGCCGCTGCCCATACTGAATGCCATAGTGCCCTAGTCCGGGAACGTCCGATCGATCAGGTTCAGAAACTCGAGTCCGAAGTCATCCATGCGCGCCTGCAATTCGCGCAGCATGTTGCCGAAATGGTTGTAAAAGATCGCCGCCGGAATCGCCGCCGCCAAGCCCATCGCCGTGGCCACCAAAGCATCCGCAATGCCCGGACCCACCGCGCGCAAACTCGCCGCGCCGGCATTCGTCAGCTGGTTGAAGGCGTCCATGATGCCCCACACCGTGCCGAACAGCCCGATAAACGGCGATACCGCCGCAATCGTCGCCAGCCAACCGATGTTGCTCTCTAGCCGTGACATCTCTTCACTGGCACCCAACTGCAGGTTCCGCTCCAGCGCAATCTGACTATACGGTTTCCGCTTCAGCTTCACCTGCCGCACCAGTTCGGTATAGCCGAAGTCGAATACGGTCACCAGCGGCGCGTTGCGATACTGCTCGCTCGCCGTCGCAATCTGCTCAAAGCCCTCGGCCTTGCGAATCGCCCGCATAAACGCGCGATTCCCCTCTTGCGCCCGCCGCAACACGCCCAGTTTCTTCAGGCTAATGCCCCAGGACAGCACCGATGCGGCCAGTAGCAGCATCAGCACCATGAACGGAATGGGCTTGCGCGGGTCGATTAAATCGAGAATTCGGATTTCGAGCAGGATAAAGGCCACGGAATCTACATCATAACGGTTCGGCAAGCTGTCGACAATGGTTTGTCCACGGAAACAAACATTTGACAAGTGAAATGTTTAACTCGCCATTCGCTATAATGCGGCTGAATGCTGCTCGAACTGGTCGTGGAGAACTACGCGGTGGTGGAACGTCTGCGCGTCCCCTTCCATCCCGGCTTGAACGTCATGACCGGCGAAACCGGCAGCGGCAAGTCGATCGTCGTCGACGCCCTCGGCCTCCTGCTCGGCGGCCGCGCCTCCGTCGAAATGATCCGCTCCGGCGCCGAGCGCGCCCGCGTCTCCGGCATTTTTGAGAAGCCCCGCGCCGCCGCCTTTGGCGCCGTCCTCGACGCCGCCGGCATCGACTCGCCCGAAGACGAAATCCTCATCGAACGCGAGATTCTGCTCAACGGCAAGTCCCGCGCCTACATCGACTCCCGGCCCGTCACCGCCGCTTTCCTCAAAGAAATCGCCCCGTGGCTCGGCGACATCCACGGCCAGCATGACCAGCAACGCCTCTTCTCGCACGAAGCCCAACGCGACATGCTCGACGAATTCGGCCACACCAGCGGCGCCGGCGAACTCGTCGCCACTGCCTTCGAAAAATGGCGCCGCACCGGGAGCGAACTCGAAGATCTCGACCGCCAGGAGCAGGAACGCCTCCGTCTCGCCGACCTCTGGGCCTTCCAAAAGAAGGAGATCGAGGCCGTCGCCCCCCACCCCGCCGAAGACGCTGACCTCGAACAGCAGCGCCGTCTGCTCTCCAACGTCAATCGCCTCGCCGAAAGCGCCACCGCCGCCTACGACGCCCTCTACGATTCGCCCGAAAGCTGTCTCGCCGGGCTGCGCGCCGCCATCAAGCGCCTCGACGACCTCTGCCGCATCGACGAAAAGATGATCCCTCTGCGCGAAGGCCTGAAGCCCGCCGCCATCGCCATCGAAGATGCCTCCCAGGAACTTCGCGACTACATCGGGCGTCTCGAAAGCGATCCGGCGCGCCTCGAAGAGGTGGAGAGCCGCCTCGCCTCGCTCGACAAGCTCAAGCGTAAATACGGCCAGTCGATCGGCGAAGTGCTCGAGTTCCTCGATACCATCAGCCGGCAACTCTCCGCCGCCGAATCCGCCGGCGAACGCCGCGAAGAGTTAAAGCGCGAACAAGCCAAGTACGCCCGCGAGTATGAGGCCGCCGCGCAAGCCCTCACCGAGGCCCGCAAGAAAAGCGCCCGCAAGCTCGAGAAACGCGTAGAAACCGAACTCGGCCAACTCGCCATGGAACGGACAGCCTTCCGCGCTGAGATCACCCCCGCCGCCTGGAGCGCCCATGGCACCGACGCCGTCTCGTTTCTGGTCTCCGCCAACCTCGGCGAAGCCCCTAAACCGCTCGAAAAAACGGCCTCCGGCGGCGAACTCTCCCGCATCGCCCTAGCGCTGAAGACCTGCCTCAACGAAGTAAAAAAGCAAACCATTCCGCCCACGCTGGTCTTTGACGAAGTCGACGCCGGAATCGGCGGCTCCGTGGCGGTGAGCGTCGGCAAACGCCTCAAGCAACTCGCCGGCAACCAACAGGTCCTCTGCGTCACTCACCTGGCCCAAATCGCCGGCTATGCCGACCACCAGTATTACGTCGAGAAACGCGAGCAAAAAGGCCGCATCGTCACCTCGATCCAGGAACTCACCCGCGACGCCCGCATTGCCGAACTCGGCCGCATGATCGCCGGAGCCAACCTCACCCCCGAAACCCTCAAAACCGCCGAACAGATGCTCCGCTAGAGCAGGTCGCCCACCAGGACGCGGATTCCGGCGGCGGCATGGGGCGCAACGGACTCCGCTTCCGCATACGCCATCACGTCCCGGTATTGGCCATCCGAGGGCCGCCGGTGCACGATCAGACGGTGTCCGGTCACGTCGAGCACCCAATAGTCAACGATTTCGGCCCGGGCGTAAAGGGCAGCTTTCGGTCCTAAATCGAAGCTCAACGTCGTATCGGCAACCTCGACCAACAAAGTCGAATCGCTCGGTTTGGGCCGCGGGGGAGGGGTCTCAAGGAATGAACGGGTAAGCACCACCAAGTCAGGTTCCGGTTTGGTCGGGTTGTCTTCGGGCGAAACATCGACCGGAATCCCCTGAGCCACGCGAATGGCGGAAAGACCGACCGGAGCCAAATCCCCAATTGCATCACGCCCACCGTGTAGCGGTGGCTCTTGCTTGGGGCCTCGATCAACTCCCCGCCAATCAGCTCATACCGTTGCATTCAGCACGGTCGCCAGTTGGACGCACTCCGTTCGCAACCACTTCTTCCGGGGAATCACCGCATACTCGGCAACTGGCGCGACAAGTGCCGTGGGCTATCCGATATTATAGTTTCCGAATGAGCTGGGGATATCTCGAAGACGCTGGTGGCTTCAAAGGCCACGCCGACCGCATCTGCGTACCGCAGGACGAAACTGAACTCCGCACCCTGATGGCCGAAGCGAACGAAAAACGCATCCCGGTCACCATCGCCGGCGGCGGCAGCGGACTCACCGGAGGCCGTGTCCCGCAAGGCGGCTGGCTTATCTCCATGGAGAAATTCCGCAAGCTCGAAGTCGGCGATGGCGTCGCCATCGTCGGGGCCGGCGTCACCCTGCATGACCTTCACGCCGCAGCCAAAGCCCACGGCCAGTTCTACCCGCCGGACCCCACCGAGACCATGGCCTTCATGGGCGGCACCGTCGCCTGTAACTCCTCCGGCTCCCGCAGCTTCAAGTACGGCGCTACCCGACGCTGGATCAACCGCCTCCGCGTCGTCCTCGCCGACGGCACCGTCAAGGACGTCCGCCGCGGCGAAGCCATCGACTTCGATGTTCCCGAGATCCCCCAGCCCGCCTGCAAAAAGCACTCCGCTGGCTACGCCCTCACGCCCGGCATGGACTGGGTGGACCTCTTCACCGGCGCCGAAGGCACCCTCGGCATCGTCACCGAAGCCGAAGTCAAACTCCTGCCCGTTCCGAAGCAACTCCTCAATGGCATCGTCTTCTTCCCCTCCGACGAATCCTGCTTCGCCGCCCTCGACGCATGGCGCTCCGTCGAAGGCCTGCGCATGCTTGAGTACGTCGATTGGGCCGCGCTCAAGATGATCGCCACCAAGTTCCCCGAGATTCCGCCGCAGGCCCACGGTGCGCTCATCATCGAGCAGATCGTCGAAAGCGACGCCGACGTCGACGCTTGGGCTGACCGTCTGGAAGAGGCCCAAGGCCTGGGCGAACTCTCCTGGTTCGGCACCACCGACGCCGACCGAGAACGCTTCCGCAAATTCCGCCATGCCCTGCCTGAAACCGTCCTGGCCATCTCCGAACGCAATGGCTTCATGAAAATGGGCAGCGACTTTGCCGTTCCCGTCCCGCGCAACCGCGAAATGATCGCCTTCTATCGCGAACGCATGGAGCAGATCATGCCCGGCGAATATTGCATCTTCGGCCATCTGGGTGACGCTCACGCCCACGTCAACATGACACCCTCCACCCAGCAGCGCTTCGACGCCGGCGCCGAAGTGTTGACCGAATTTGCCCGTAAAGCCGTCGAACTCGGCGGTTCCGTCGCCGCTGAGCATGGCCTCGGCAAACGCAAAGCCAAGTTCCTGCCTATCCAGTACACCGCGAGCCAGATTGACGCCATGAAGGCCGTCAAGCGTCGGCTTGACCCTCATTGGCTGCTGGGCCAAGGCACCTTGTTCTCCGACTAGCACGCCCTTATTTTAGCCGTCCCCCTTGTTGTAAACTCAAAACTGGGTCCGTGAAGGAGGACTTTAGAATGAAGAAGTTTGCTTTGGTATCTCTGCTGGCCGTCGGTGCATTTGCTGCTGAATGGTCGGGCACGATCGTTGACGAGAAGTGCGGCGCCAAGCATGCCGACGCTTCCGAAGCTTCGCAGAAGTGCGTGAACGGCTGCATCAAGGGCGGCTCCGCTCCTGTTTTCGCCACCGGCGACAAGGTATTGAAATTTTCCAACCCTGACGCCGTGAAGGAACACTACGGCCACAAGGTCACCATCAACGGCAAGCTGGACAAGAAGACGAACCTGATCAAGGTCAAGTCCGTCAAAATGGCGAGCTAACCCCAATAGACGATTTTCCTGGATTCAACGGCGTCGCGGGCCCAGCCTTCGACGCCGTTTCAATCTGCGGCAAAGTTTTAACAACCCCGAATCCTATATATTTCGTAATGTATGTAGTACACTCGCTCTGTAGTCCGATAAGGAGGACTTTGCATGAAGAAGTTTGCTTTCGTATCTTTGCTTGCCGTCGGTGCTTTCGCGGCCGAGTGGTCTGGCACCATCGTTGACGAGAAGTGCGGCGCTAAGCATGCCGACGCTTCCGAAGCCTCGCAAAAGTGTGTCAATGGCTGCATCAAGGGCGGTTCCGCTCCTGTTTTTGCCACTGGCGACAAAGTTTTGAAACTGGCAAATCCGGACGCCGTGAAGGATCATTATGGCCACAAGGTCACGATCACGGGCGACTTGGATGCCGCCACCAACACCATCACCGTCAAGTCCGTCAAGATGTAAATCGTTTCAGTCTCAGCAAGAACGGCACCCGATGCGATTCGCATCGGGTGCCGTTTTTCTTTGGCTAGGTAGCTGTCGGCGCACCCGCCATCCAAGCCAGCGTCTCGTCCCAACCTCGTAAGCCCGTCGTGGATCCCATGTGCTGCACGGTCAACGCGCCCACCGCATTCGCCACTTGGCCCGCCTGAAACGGATGCATGCCGTGCGCCAGCGCCGTCAGAAAGCCCCCTGCGAAGCAGTCCCCCGCCCCCGTAGTGTCCACCGCCTTCACGGCAAATCCCGCCACCTGCGCCGCACCGTCCCGGGTCGATACATAGCAGCCCCGCGCCCCCAGTTTCATCACAAACAACGGCACGCCGAACATCTCCGCATTGCGCGCCGGATCGTCTGAGCCCGACAACATCCGCGCCTCATCCTCATTCACAAACAGCACGTCCAGATGAGGCAGACACGGCTCCAGCAGCTTCATCCACTCACCGCGCGAGTCCCACGCCGTATCGAGCGACGTCGTCAACCCCGCCGCACGCGCCGCACGCAGCGTGTCCGCCGCCAGCGGCCGCAGGTGGGGCAACGCAAACAGATTCGCCAGATGATAGTGCCCGCATCCCCCGATCCGCTCCGGCCCAAACTGGATTCCCTCCGCAAAAACATCCAGGCTCGCGCCCGGCAAATGCAGAAATGTCCGCGCCCCGCCGCTTTGCACCAGCACGATGCTCGTCGCCGTCGGTGTAGCCCCCGTTTCCAGTTGCGAGAGGTCCACGCCTGTGGCCGTCAGTCGTGCGCGGCACGCCTCGCCGTTCGCATCGTTCCCGATCCGCCCCAGCAACCGCGCATGCCCCCCCAACGCCCCGATCGCCGCGGACGTATTGCCGCCATTGCCCCCCAAATGCTGCTCAATGGACTCCACCCACTGCGTGATTCCCCACACCACCTGGTCCACCGGCCGCACCACCATATCCAGCACCACGTTGCCAGAAACTAGAATGCCGACGCTCATCGCGTTCTCGTCCCGTTCACCAACGACTCCAGCAGTTCTAGAGGCACCGGCAGGCGCCCGCTCACCCGATGCCCCTCCGCGGTCACCTGCGCGCCGCTCAGGTACTTCGCCAGGTCCCCTGCCCGGGCCAACGTCCCCAAGTCCCGCGCCGTCTTCGTCGCCGACAACGGATCCTTCATCTCCAGCGAAAACTGCAACTCCACAGCCGCCGGCAAACGCGGCGTCAGCCAAAGCGACAATGTCTGCGCCCCGGACAGTTGCCCCAGCAGCGGTATCTCCTCCGGACCCAACCCCGCCGCCCACACCGGCGCCCCCAGAAACTCCCCGCGCACCCCCGGCGCATGCGCCGTCAACAACTCCCGCGCGTCGCCCGTACCGCTCGCAAACGCATAGAGCCCCTCGCGAATCGGCGCAAACGACACGGGCCGCGTCCCGGGCACATAGCAATAGTCCGCCGTGCACCTTCCGGCATTCGCCACCG
Organism: Bryobacter sp.; assembly: GCA_022843605.1. Classification (GTDB taxonomy): domain Bacteria; phylum Acidobacteriota; class Terriglobia; order Bryobacterales; family Bryobacteraceae; genus JALHNI01. The sequence continues at coordinate 23,092 of JALHNI010000015.1, read as the reverse complement.
CGTAGCGTTGCAGCCGGGCTCCATCGAACCGGCCCGCAATCACCGCATACTGCGCATCGCCGCGCTTCGCCATCACCACCGCATCCAGATGTTTCCGGTAGTCGAAGCCGCTCTGCTCAACGAACCGCGTGTAGTCCTGCTCTTCCACGCCCCGCGCCCCGGCGATGCGCTCCAACACGCCCGTCTGGCGCATCAGCGCCACATCGAGAAAAGCAAAGATTTGCGCGTTGGCCGGCGCGTGGCGCAACAAAGCTTCCGCCGTCCCGCTGGTCCGCACGCGGCTCCACGCCAGCCAGCCGATCGTCAGCGCCAGCAGCGCCAACACCCCGGAGAGTACCTGCCAAGTTCGTGGGAAGCCGTTCACCTTCCGCAGTATAGCGTTTCAATCCCCACCGGCATGCGCTCCCCGCGACTGCCTGGGCGCAATCAGAATCCGCCCACGCCGTAGTTCCACCGTGCCCTGGCGCTCCATCGCATTCAGCACGCTCGACGTCGTCTCGCGTGAAGCGCCCACCAGCACCGCCAACTCCGCCTGCGTCAACGGAACCCCGTGCACCGGCCGTTCGCCCGCGCCCGCCGGCAGCACCGGACAGCTCGGTGCCAACTGCTCCAGCATCGCCACAATCCTCTGGTCGGTGCTGACATTCACCAGCCGGCGAAAGCTGCGCTGTTCCAGCACAAGCCGCTGCTGCAGCTGCGCTGCGAGTCCGCGCCAAAGTTCCGGATAGCGGCTCGCCATCCGTTGAAACAGCAACGCCGGAATCCGCAAAATTTCGCCCGCCACAATCCGCGTCGCTTTCGCCCGGTAAGCGGAATCCCCCAGCAGAATCTCTTCCCCGAACACCTCTCCCGGACGGACAATTCCCAGCGTCTGCCCCTCTGGACCATGGTCCTGAGCCAGCTTCACCATCCCCGACCGGGCGTAGTACACTGCGCTCGCCGTGCCACCCGCCTTGAAGATCTCACTTACGCTCGCCGAGACCATCTCCACCTGCTTTTCCCGAATCAGCAGGCCTTCCATGGCATTTTTAAATGGTGTCGATGTGCTCAAGATTCAATGCCAGTATAGAGAACCGGCTGGTTACCAGGCTGTTAACTCTCTCCAACACTGAAAACGTTGCAATTTGGCTATGTAGTTCTATTACTTATAGAACTAAGTACAAACCGAGAGCCGCTTCACCATCGTCACGCGGTCCAACCCCGGTCCGTAGCCGGCCGGTTCCACCTGCGCCACCTTGAAGCCACCGGCCTTTTCAAAGAACCCCGCCGTATGCTGCGTCGTCTCCATCCGCACCATCGTCACACCAGCCAGTTTCCCGATCTCCCGCAACCGATAAAACAGCAGGAACCGCCCCAAGCCCTGGCGGTGCAGATCGCCTCGAATCAGCCCCCAGGTCAAACTCACCACCCCAGGCTCAGCCTCCGGCGCAAAGCCGCCGCATCCCAACGTCTCCCCATCGCGATCCATGACGTAATAAGTCCCCTGCGGCGCCCGCAAAAACTCCTCAAACTGCGCTCGCTCCCCGTCGACGAAATACAGCCGCTCGTTGGAGTCAAACACCTTCAGACAGCCCTCAAAATCACGCGAATTGTAAGTCCGTATTTCCATCGTTAATTACCCGCCAAACTCCGCAGAACAAACCACACGTTCGCGGGCCGCTCCGCTAAACGCCGCATAAAATACGGATACCACGCATCGCCGTACGGCACATAGAGCCGCAATCGATACCCATCACGGACCAATTGGCTCTGTAACTCCCTTCGTACCCCATACAGCATTTGATACTCAAAACGATCCTTCGGATAGCCGCGCGCCACTTCGATCATTCGCTCGTCGTGGGTTGCTATCGCCGGGTCCACCCCCTCGTCCAGCAAGAGCTTCGCGAGCCGCAAATAGCTGGCATCCACCTCCGCCTTCTCCTGCATCGCCAATTCGTCCGGCTCCTGATAAGCGCCCTTACACAGCCGCACCGGCACGCCCAGCGCGTTTAGTCGCCGGATGTCCGCCTCGCTCCGGAACAAATATGCCTGAATCACCGCCCGCACCGCCCCGTGCGACGCGTGTAACTGCTCCACGATCTCGAGAGTACGCTCCGTGTAAACCGTCGACTCCATGTCGATCTCCACCCGCGTCCCCAACTCCCGCGCCTTCCGCACCAAGGGCTCCACGTTGTGCAGGCAAACTTCGTAGCTCAAATCCAGGCCAAACTGCGTTAGCTTGATCGACACCGTCGCCGGAAGCCCGTCCAGGCGCTCCAGCGCCTGCCGGATCGCCTCCGCCGAAGCCCCCGCCTCGCTCTCGGTCGCCACGTTCTCCCCCAGATGATCCAGGCTCACCAGAAAGCCCTCGGCGTTCAAGCGCCGAGCCACCGCCAACTCCTCGTCGAGAGTCTCCCCCGCCACGAACCGGCGCGTCAGCGGCTTCGCAAAGCGCGAAGTCTCCATAAATCGCCGCAGCCATTTTTGTCGGGAAAAGAAAAGAAGAAGATCGCGGAGCATGGCCTCAAGCCATTGTCCTCTACGCGGACCTCAAGCCATCAACGCGAGCGCCCCGTACCCCAAAGCCCCGCCAATAAAGGCTCCCGCCACCACGTCACTGAGGAAGTGCATCCCCAGCAGAATCCGCGAAGCCGCAATCGACAGCGCGCAGAAGCCCAGGCCCCAAGCCAGGTCCGGATAGAACGCCATCAACGGCGTGGCGAACGCAAAGGCCGTAATCGTATGTCCCGAAGGAAATGAGAACTGGTCCGGCGGCAGCAACGTGCTCCAGCAATGCGGCTCCAGCGCGCAAGGGCGTCGCCGTCCCGTAATTCGCTTCAGCCATAGAAAGAGCGCTACGCCCGCCGTCCCCGCCAGCATCGCCGACCCCACCGCCGCCCACCGCTCCTCGCCCCCAAAAAGCAGCACAACGCAGCACATCGCATACCACAACCAACCGTCGCCGCCCCGCGTGGCGCACACCATCCACAACCGGATCCACAGTGGCGCCCGCCACCGATGCACCCGCCGCATCAACGCATGGTCCCGATCCGTTACGTAGCCGATTAAAGCGTGGCCCATAAGTCTTTCCCAAACTCAGCATAGCGGTCAATCATGACAAGGCGATCAAAGGACGAAGAATCATTCGTGAATTCAACCAATGCCTCAAAGCCAAACGCTACACTAATACCTGCACCCAACGATGAAAATCGACATCATCTATTTTGACGCCGGCGGCGGACACCGGGCCGCGGCCACCGCGCTCGAACTCGCCATCGCCCAACGCGGCCTCGGCTGGCAAGTCCGTCTCGTTCACCTTCAGGAAGTCCTTGATAAGATTGACATCTTTCGCCAAGTCTTTCGCCTCCGTCTTGAAGACGTCTACAACTTACTCCTACGCAAAGGCTGGACCTGGGGTTCCGGCTTCATGCTCGTCGTCATGCACTTCCTGATTCGACTCTACCACCCCCTCCAAGTCTGGCTCCTCAAGAAACACTGGCAGAAAGACCCTCCCGACGCCGTCCTCTCCGTCGTCCCCAACTTCAACCGCGCCCTCTTTCAAGCCTGGCAGCAAGTGAAACCCGGCGCCCCCTACATCAACGTCATCACCGACCTCGCCGACTTCCCCCCGCACTTCTGGCTCGAATCGCAAAAGCAAATCGTCTTCTGCGGCACCGCCAAAGCCGAACAGCAAGCCCAGCGAACCCTCCTTCCCGGCAGCACCATCATCCGCACCTCCGGCATGGTCCTGCACCCCCGCTTCTACGAGCCCCTCAACGTTCACCGGCATCAGGAACTCACCCGCCTCGGCCTTGACCCCGCCCTCCCCACCGGCATCCTTCTCTTCGGCGGCTACGGCTCCTCCGTCATGCCCCTCATCATCGAACGCCTCTCCGCCTTCGCCGGCCGCGTCCAGTTCATCGTCATCTGCGGCAAGAACGAAAAACTCCGCCAGAAGTTTCTGGCCATGAAGACGCCCCTCAAGCTCCACATCGAAGGCTTCACTAAACAAGTCCCCTTCTTCATGCACCTCTCCGACTTCATGATCGGCAAACCCGGCCCCGGCAGCATCTCCGAAGCCCTTCACATGAAGCTCCCGGTCATCGTCGAACGCAACTCCTTCACCCTGCCCCAGGAACGCTACAACGCCGACTTCGTCCGCGAACAGGAAGTCGGCCTCGTCCTCGATAACTTCAAAGACATCGCCCAAGCCGTTGACCAGTTCCTCCACCCCGCCACCTTTGCCCGCTTCAAAGCCAACGCCGCCGCAACGAACAACCGCGCCGTCTTTGAAATTCCAGAAGCCCTCGAAAAACTGCTTTCATAGGGGAATGCGATTTTTCCTCCTCCTGTGCGCCCTCCCCCTCCTCGCACAAATTGACCAGCCCACCGACATCACCGGCTGGCTCAACGCCAAAGCCCAAGCCCTCCTCGCCGAACGCCGCGCCAAAATCGCCGCCATCAAAACTCCCGTCCAGGCCCGCGAACGCCAAGCCTGGGTCCGTGCCAAACTCCTCGAACTCCTCACCGGCCTCCCCGACTACACCGGCCCCCTCAACTCCCGCACCACCGGCACCATCGACCACGGCAATTACCGCATCGAGAAAGTCACCTTCGACAGCCTGCCCAGGTTCCCCGTCACCGCCAATCTCTACCTACCCAAAACCACCGGGCGCCACCCCGCCGTCCTCTTCTCCATGGGCCACTGGAACGAAGGCAAACCCGTCGCCCAACTCATCGCCGGCAACCTCGCCCTGCAGGGTTTCGTCGTCCTCGTCTACGACCCCATCGGCCAAGGCGAACGCCTCCAAGGCTACGACCCCATCACCCGCGCCGCCCGCGCCGGCGGCTCCGTCGAACAGCACTTCATGGCCGGCGCCGAAGCCATCCTCGCCGGCGACAACTTCGCCCGCTACATGGTCTGGGACTCCAAACGCGCCATCGACTATCTCCAGTCCCGCGCCGAAGTCGACCCAGAAAAAATCGGTGCCACCGGCTGCTCCGGCGGCGGCACCCAAACCACCTTCATCTCCGCCCTCGATCCCCGCATCAAAGTCGCCGCCCCCGCCTGCTACATGCAGTCCTTCGAAGTCCTCTTCCCCGGCGACATCGGCGACTCCGAACAGTCCTGGCCCGGCTTTATCGCCTCCGGGCTCGACCAGAAGGACTTCATCGAAGCCTTCGCTCCCAAGCCTTGGCTGATCGCCTCCACCGAAGGCGACTTCTTCCGCCCCGCCGGCGCCGAAGCCGTCTTCGCCGAAGCCAAAACCCTCTACAAACTCCTCGACGCCGAATCTCAGGTTAGTTGGGTCGTCGGCCCCGGCCCCCATGGCACGCCTCCCGAAGTCCGCAAAGCCCTCTACGGCTGGTTTGGACGCTGGCTCAAAGCCACCCCCACCCCGCCCGCCGAAGTCGCCGTCAAGATCCTCCCCGATCATGAACTCTGGGCCACCAAAACCGGGCAAGTCTCCACGGACCTCGGCGCCCGCGACGTTGTCGAGATCATCAAGGAACGCTGGGACGCCCGCCCCAAAACCCGCCAGAAACCCGCCCCCATCGTCACGCCCACCGCCCCGCCCCGCCTGCGCGCCATGAAGGAGACCGTCGAAGAAGGTCTCAAAGTGCGCTACCAGTTAATCGAGTCCGAACCCGGCCTCTGGATCAGCACCCGCCTCATCGAACCCGAGAACCCCTCGAACAAAGCCGTTCTCCTCCTCGAACCCGCCCCCCTCGCCATGACCATCGCCCGCCTCGGCCACCGCGTCCTCACCCTACGCCCCCGCGGCATCGGACCCGTCATGCCCGAATGGATCCGCAACGGCGGCGACTTCTACCCCAACACCCGCGCCTGGTTCATCGACCCCACCCGCCCCATGGCCGCCATGCGCGCCTACGACCTCCGCCGCGGCCTCGACTACCTCGCCACCCTCCCCGGCATCACCGACCTCCGCGCCGCCGCCTCCGGCGTCCCCGGCTTCTGGCTCCTCCAAGCCTCCGCCGATGACCCCCGCCTCAAACGCATCTGGCTCGACCGCACCCCCGCCACCTACTGCGCCGTCATCGGCACCCAAGTCCACCGCGACTTACACGACGTCACCATCCCCGGCCTCTGCAACACCTACGACTGGGCCACCCACCAGGACCCCCGCCTCCTCCGCACCGACCCCAACGACTGGCAACGCCAAATCCAAGGCGGTCTCCACGGCTACACCTACCGCCACTTCGAACAAGGCGACACCGCACTGATCAAGCAGTTCCTGGAATAGCGCATGGCATACTGAGAGTGGTCGTCTGAGCAACCGCCGATGGAAGAACTTGATCTAGCAACGCTTTCAGTTCGTGAGAGCGAACAAGTCGAATGGAAGGAGAATGTTGCCGACACCGACGACGTGGTCTCAACCCTTTCGGCTTTCGCCAATGACTGGGCAAACCTCGGCGGTGGGTACGTAGTCTGTGGTGCTCGAGAAGCAAAGGACGAGCACGGATTCCCCACCATCGTAACAGTTGGCCTCACCGCGTCCAGGCTCAAGGAGATTGAAGGAAAGGTGCTCGCTGACTGCCGAGATCGTGTATCCCCATCAATAGCCCCGCTAGTTCGAGAACTACCCGCAAGCGAGCCTGATCGACGCATTCTCGTCTTCGTCATGCCCGCCACTCGGACAGCACACCTTTTCCGTCGTCGTGATTCCACGGGCCTGCATTTCGTGCGGATTAGTCGGGAAACGAGGGAGGCTAGAAACGGCATCCTTCGTGAGCTTCTCGTTCGAAAGGGCGTTCTCGAAGAATGGGATAGACGACCATGCACCACGGCAACAGTCAACGATCTGGATTTACTGGCGCTTCGGGACGCACTTCAGCGAATGGGTGTGTTTCATCCTGATCGGGGAATCGACGACTACTTGTCGGATAGCAAGCAACTGAGCCCGTTTGTTCCTCCGCTGTGTGCTCGAGAAACACTGACGGGAACGCTGCGACCTCGCAACTTTGCCGTCCTGCTCTTTGGTCGTAACGTGCAGGCACACATTCCCGGTGCCTACTCGTTCTTTTCTGCCTACCCCGGCATCGATCGTTCGGAGCCTCATGCCGAACGACATGAACTCGCTGGGACGTTAATCGATCAAGCGAGACGTTTGGTCGAGTTGCTGGACGTCCAATCGTACGTCGCCTTCGACAAGACCAACAAGTCGGCGCCGAACGCAGTGAAATACCCCCAACAAGCACTACACGAAGCAATGATGAACGGGCTTGCCCACCGGGACTACGAAATGATTGAGCCAACACGCGTCACCGTATTCTCGGATCGGGTTGAGGTCCTGTCTCCTGGAACCGTGCCCAGTGGCATTTCAGTGGACGAACTTCGCCAGGGTCGTGCACCCGCAAAGTGGAGAAACCAAAGTTTGGGTTGGTTCCTCAACCGGTTACAACTGGCACAGGCAGAGGGCCAAGGAATCCCGACGATCATACCAACCATGAGAGACGAGGGCTGCCCGCCACCCGTCTTTAACGTCAACGCGACATCCGTCACCTGTATCCTTCCAGCACATCCGCGCCATTCACTGGCCCGCGAACATCGGTCTATTGAAGAAGCCATTTCGCTCGGCGAATTTGAACGAGCGCAAAAAGCAGTCTCCAGCCTCCTTGACCAAGACGGAATGAACCTGCGCACGATTCAATTGTTTGCCGAAGTGCACCGGGCCTTGAATGCACCTGGTCCGGTACGCGAGTTTTTGGCAAAGAGGACTGACCATTTGATCGTGCTGCCTCCGTTTTTACTTGCACAGCTGGCGGATGTCTTGATTCTTGCTGACAATCCATCACGCGATGATCGAGATCTCGCGAAAAGGCTGTATTTAGAGGCGTCTAAGGGAAAGTTCGCGGAGCGCGAGATTCGCCAGGTAGCCATCGGGTTGAGTAGGGCGGGTGATGACTCAGCGGCAATCAGGTTTCTCGATACTCAGTTCGAACAGCATCCAGACTTCCGGAGCAGCCCATCACTACTCAGAATTAGAGGCAATGCCTTCATCGGCCAGGCTAAACAATGCAGTCAGACTGCCAAAAGAAAAGATCTCTCTCCTCAAACTAAAGCTCGGGCCTGGGATGATTGCCGCCGCTTCCTCAAGGCTGCGGAGCAGGACCTCCTGCGCGCCCGTTCCCTCGCTGCGGATCCCAGCCTGATCGAAGGAATCAGGACAAATCTCGATTTTGTTGAGCAACTGAAAGAAATCGCTACACCGCCTGCGCGGAGGCACCGGACAGATTCAAGGACATCCCGCCCGCGAAGCTCCTAGGTAACGGCACGCAAGTATCCGCCAACCCGAAAGGGAGACTCATCCCGACAGGTCCCCCCGACTAGCTACAACAACACCTCCCGCAAAGCCCCCAACAACACATCCTCCACTCCCGGACCCACCCGCGACACAATGCTCGTCTCATACCCGCCCTCGGCATAAGCCTTCCGCGTCCCGATATACATCGGCCCGTAATCCCCATAAGCCGCCATCGACACCGTCTCGCCATTAGGGCGCATCTTCCGCGCCGCCAACTGATACTCCACGAATAACTCGCCCGGCATATGCACTAAGTTCACCGGACCCAGCCGCAATGCCGGTATGTCAATCCGCCGGCCCGCCTTCACCAACCTGTGCCAAGCCAGATAGCGGCCCGCGTTCGCCCGGTCCCGCGGAATCAGCTTCGGATTCTCAAGGTCCGCCAGAATCTTCTCTTCCGTAAACTCCGGCCGTAGCGGCAACGGCGGCGACACCACCTTCCAGCGCAGCGTTTCCACCGGAAACTTCTGCTCCGCTGCCCGCGCCGCCTTCATGCCATCGCTCAGCCGCGAGGCCAGCCGCGCCCGATTCTCCGGCGACCCGTCGTTATACTTCCCCGCCCCGATATTTCCCCCCGCCCCCGTAAAGTGAATCGCAAACGTCTCCGTCTGCTCGCGCCGGGCCGCACCGACAAAGTCCGCGCTGATTGCGCCTTTGCCGTAGTAACTCATCGGATGCGTCGCATAGTAAGAGAGCGTCGCCACCCGCCGCTCCTTGTCCCAAAAGCTCACCGAATCCAGCATCGGATCGATCACGCCCACCGGCGCATCGCACTGCGGCAACGCCTTGCACGCCGTAAACCGCTGAAAGAGAAACTTACCCTCCGGCGACACGATCCGCCGGTTCGAAGCAATGTCCTTCACCGCCGCGCTACCCACGCTCACGTGCGTCACGCGCGAACTCTTCGCCTTGCGAACCGCCGCCACCACACCCTGCAACGCAGCCTGCGCGAATTGCTCGCTCTGCAGCACCCCCGGCAGATCGCGCATCCGCAACAACTCTTCCGCCGAGGCATCATCCCCCGGCGCATCATGCTGATGCACCGTCTGCACCGCCACGCGCGAAGGGATCGTCCCAGCCGCCAACGCCAACGCCGCCCGCCAACGGTCATGGCTCGAATTGCCGATCCCCAACCAGTCCACCGCGCACAGCACGATCGGCTGCTGCCCTTCCGGCAACAGCACCAGCCCGCGCGCTTCCAGTGGATCCGCCACGCTCGTCCCCGGAGTCACCAACCCCACGCAAAGCGGGGTCCCCAACGGCGGCGTCACCTCCGCCGCAAACGGAGCCACCCGCAATCCAGGAGCCTTCTTGAATGCAAAAACCGGCGCGGACGCCAACGCGAGAACAGAACGACGCTTCATCTCTCCTGAGTTTAATGCAGGTAGAACAAGCTCAACCGCCGCAGCCCCGCCTGCTCCAGCACCGCCCGATCCACAAACTGCCGCTCCAGCCGCGATAGCTGGTCCGCCGTCATCTTCCCCCGGTACGGTCGCAGCGAATTCTCCATCTCGCGCCGCACCTTCAGCAACTGCTCTTCGCTCTGCGCCGCCCGCGCCTCGGCCAACATCTTCTCTTCAATCACCGTCAGCCGCAGTTCCAGCTCTTCCAAATCCCGATGCTGCGCCTCCGCGTCCTCCGCCAGTTGAGTCAACGAGGCCGCCAACTCGCCCCATCCCTTCGTCCCCAGCAACGCCGCATTCGCCGACAGGTGCGCCCGCAATTCCTCCACTGAGAACGGTGCCTCTTCCACCGGTGCCGACGGCTGGCCAGTCCCGCCCTTGGCCATGATCTCGGCCTCTTCCATCACCGCTTGCGTGCAGTAAGCCAGCGAGTTCACCGCCTGCCGCCGCTTACTCGCCCGCCCCTTCTCAAACGCCCGCTCAATGCCCCGCCGCACAGCCTCCAGCGGAATGCCCCCGCTCTTCCAGGTCTCAATCAGCGCCCAGTCCAGCGGCGACAGCAGAAACAAACTCGTCCCCCGCGCCCGCTGAAAGTGCTCCTCGATTTCGGTGAAGTAGTTGTAGTAGTTGCGCGGCCAATCCTGATCTTCAGCTTCGGACAAGATTGCGCTCCCAAATCATTTCCAAACCATCCAGCGTCAGGTCTTCATCCACCGTCTTGATAAACGCTGACCCTTGCGCAATCAACTGCGCCTGCCCGCCCGTCGCCACGCATTGCGTCTTCGGGCCCAACTCCTCCACCAGCCGCGCCATAATGCCGTCAATCGTCCCAATCGTCCCGTAGTAAAGTCCGCTCTGAATACAGTCCACCGTATTCGTGCCGATCAGGTGCCGCGGTTCGGCCACATCCACCAGCGGCAATCGCGCCGCTTTCTCAAACAAGCCGCTAATCGCAATCCCCAGCCCTGGGCAAATCAACCCGCCCAAAAACTCGCCGTTCGCCGAGACGCAATCGAAGTTGATCGCCGTCCCCAAATCCACCACCACCACCGGACCGCCATACTTCTCATACGCCGCCACCGCGTTCACCACGCGATCCGCCCCCACCTCGCGCGGATGATCCACCAGCACCTTCAAGCCCAAATCGCTCTCGGCCGTGATGAACAAAGGCACCGTCGCGAAATAGCGCCGCGCCATCGTGTTCAACGGCCCGTCGATCGGCGGCACCACACTGGAAACCACAATGCCCGACACCTCGGAGAACTTCATTCCGTTTGCGTCGAACAGCTCACGCAGCAGAATGCCCCACTCATCGGCCGTGCGCTCGCGCACCGTCCGCAGGCGCCAACTCGTCTCCAGCTTTCGTTCCCGATAAACCCCAATCGTCAGATTGGTATTGCCCGCATCAATCGCTAACAGCATCAGCTCTCAGCTTACGTTAGTGCTCAATCGGAAAGCCGAAAGCGTACTGCGTGCCGTCGTGCGTTGCGACATAAACGCGGCTACCGCCCGCGGCCAGCCGGCCCGTCGTCACAAAGGAGTGGATCGTCGTGCCGCTATTCCAGACGTCCTTGCCCGTCGCCGCATCCAACGAATACAGCACCGCCTTGCCCGTATTCGGCTCACCAGCCGACAGGGCAAACACCGCACCGTTCACGATGATCGGCGTCACCGGCGTCACCATCTCCCGCGACGTCCAACCCGGCTCCAGTTTCCCGTCCACCAACTTAAAGGCGGAAATCGCCTTGCCGGAAGGCGCCAGAATCCAGCGCACGCCCGCCATATCCTGCCACGTCGCCACCGCGCCTACGGCGTAGTCCTTCACTCCGAAAGCCGCCCTGCTGGCCATCGGTTTGCTCATGTCCGCCGTGTCGATCACATGCAGCGCGCCGTCGTTGGTCGTCACCGCGATCAGGTCCTTGCCCTTGTGCTCGAATATCGCCGGTGACGACGTCAGTTGCGCGCCACCGGTCTTAAAGCTGCCCTTCACCGCCAGCGTCTTCAACTCCAGCGCGGTGACCTCGTTCGCCGAAGACACGTAGATCGTCCCGTCCGGACCAATCGCCGGCCCGATCGAACCCACCACATTGCCCGGCGCCTTCCACTGGCTCACCTTGCGGCTCTCCAAATCCAGCGACCACACGCCGTTATCGACACCGCCGCAGCCATTCACCGTGGTCACATAGGCCACGCGCTCAAACACCATCAGACCCTGCGCATGCGCGCCCGGCGGCAGGAAGTCGATCGCCGCATTCGGCTCATCGCCGTTCGAAATGTAGACAAAATGGAATTTGCCGTCGCCCGTGATGAAGTACGCGTACTGTATGCGCGGCGCAAACAGATTCACCGGTGCCCCGGCTCGCGTACCCGGACGGGTCGGAGGAGGAGGAGGCGGCGCCGCGGGACGTGTCGTCGGCGGCTTCAACGTCACTGCGCCTTCACCCGGCGCGCCCACGCCGCTCTTGGCCGGCGTTCCGCGGCCAATGCCGCTGCCACCTACCGGCGGCGGATAGTTCAACGTCGTCATCTGGCGCACCACGCCCGACGTGATCCCGCCCGGGCAAGCCGCCGTGCTCGGTCCACCCGGCTGCGCATAGGTCTTCTCCCATTCCACACGCGCCAAATCGATATCGATCCCGGTCACCGTGCCCGACGGCATTCCTAAGAATCCCAGGCTCCGGAACCCGCGGTAGCTGATGTAGAAATCGAGCAACGAGGGCGGCAAGGTCGAGCTCATCTGCCGCGGCATGCCGTTCAACTTCATTTTCCACAGCAGCTCAAAACCCGGCTTCTGCATGCTTTCAGCATTGATTTTGGCGTCCATGCGCACCCAGTTGGACCGGTGCGCGTCATTCCCACCAACCACCCAATCCACTCCACGCTGACCGAACAAACAACCCACGGCAACCGCGACCACAGCAATCCTACGCATCAATTCCTTACTCCTTCAAGCACACGGCGGAATCTAGATCATATACCGAATCCTCCATCGAAGCTTTGAGATATAGTGTGAGGTTTGGAGATCATCATGAGAAGACTTTTCACCGCCACGTTCTGCCTGAGTTCGCTCGCCTTTGCCGCCGACTGGCTCACCGACGGCGGCGACGTTCGGCGCAATAACTGGCAAAAAGACGAAAAGATCCTCACCACCAACAACGTCAAGGGCCTCACCCTGCTCTGGAAGAAAAAGCTCGACAACGAACCGCGCCAGATGCACTCCTTGCTGGAGCCGCTTGTCATCGGCCGCGTCAACACCGCCAAGGGTCCGAAGCAGGTCGTCATCCAAGCCGGCGTCTCCGATAACCTCTTCGCCCTCGATGCCAAGGACGGCACGCTCCTCTGGAAACGGCAGTTTGAAAGCAGCTACGTCGAATCCGGCCGGCCCCCCAGTGTTCTCTGCCCCGGCGGCATGACCGCCAACGTCACCATCGGACCCGGCAAAAACCCCGGCGATTACATCATCTACGCCGCCAGTTGGGACGGAAAACTCCATAAAGTGAATGCCGCCACCGGCGAAGAACTTGCTCCGCCCGCCAAATTCATGCCTCCCAACGGCAAGCCCTACGCCCTCAACCTGCTCAACAATGTCATCTACACCCACAGCGCTCAAGGCTGCGGCGGCAACCCCAACATGGCCTACACCTATGACCTCGCCACCGACATCGTCGGCTCCTGGGGACCCGCCGGCGGCGGCATGTGGGGCCGCTCCGGTCCCGCCATCAGCAAAGATCTCGTCATGTACACGGGCACCGGCGACGGCCGCTGGGCCCCCGAAGACGGCGTCTACGGCAACGGCATCATCGGCGTCAAACAAAACCCCAAAACCAAAGCCCTCGAGTTAGTCGATTACTACGGCCCCTCCAATGCCGAATGGCTCGTCAAGCGTGACCTCGACATGCAAGTCACTCCGGCCATCTTCGACTTCAAAGGCCGCGAGTACATGATTGACGCGAGCAAAGAGTGCCGCATTTATCTGATGGACACCGAGTCCATCGGCGGCGACGATCACCGCACGCCCGCCTACCGCACCCCGCTGATCTGCAACGAGATGGTGGACTTCGCCGAAGCCGGCATCTGGGGCTCGCTCGCCACCTGGGAAGACGCCAAGAACACCCGCTGGATTCTGACGCCCTTCTGGGGGCCGAAGCATTCCAAGTTCAAAGCCCCCCTCGAATACGGCGAGATCAAAAAGGGCGCTATCGCCGCCTTCAAGATGGAGATGAATGACAACAAGCCTGTCCTGACGCCCGCCTGGCTTTCCCGCGACATGAATCAGGCTGAGCCGCCCCTGATCGCCAACGGCATAGTTTTCGCCTACGGCAGCGGCGAGAATACCGCCCAAGCCTTCCCCGACGTCGGCCTCGACTTCCGCATGGAACGCCGCGTGCCGCTGTCCACTCACGCTGTGCTCTTTGCTCTCGACGCCCAAACCGGCAAGGAACTCTGGAACAGCGGCAAACAGATCACCAACTGGAATCACTGGAGCGGCATCGCGCTCGCCAACGGTCAGGTCTACATCAACACTTACGACGGAAACCTCTACTGTTTCGGCCTTAAGAAGTAAATGAAGTACTTACTCGCGCTCGTTTGCCTCAGCCTCGCTGGACAAACCGTCGAGGAATTGGAACGCGAGTTATCCGCCCAGCGCCGTTTACTCAACGACTGGGCCGGACTTACCCGCTACGGCAGCGATAATTCAGAACTAAAAAAGTCTCCCGATGTCGTCTTCCTTGGCGACGACATCACCGAACAGTGGGAGCCCTTCTTCCCCGGTAAACCCTATCTCAATCGCGGCATTGAGCGGCAATCCTCCGCGCAGATGCTCTTGCGTTTCCGCCAGGACGTGATCTCGCTCAAGCCCAAGGTCGTCGTCATTCAAGCCGGCACGAATGACATCGGCGGCACCGCCGGCCCCACCACCGAAGCGATGTCGGCGGAGAACTTCATGTCCATGGTGGAACTCGCCAAGGCCAATAACATCCGCGTCGTCCTGGCTTCGCTCACCCCTATCTCGGACGCGTATAAAAAGCTCACCCCGCGTCGGCCCGTAGGCAAAATCTTAGGCCTCAACGGTTGGCTCAAGTCCTATGCCGCCAAAAACGGCTGCACCTATGTCGACCTCTACACGCCCCTGGTCGAAGGCCGTGCCTTCAAGAAAGCGCTCACCGTCGACGGCTTCCTTCCCAACGCCGCGGGCTACGCCGCCATCGCGCCGCTCATGGAGCAGGCCATCGCCGAAGCCCTCAATAAGCCATAAAGCCTGAATCGTTTTTTGCGTAACATAGAGTTCTATGTCTTCCGCAAAAATCGCCTTGGTCACCGGAGCCGGCAGTGGCATCGGCCGCGCCGTGAGCCTGGCCCTGAACAAATCCGGTTACACCGTCATCGTCGCCGGACGCCGCGCCGCCGAACTCGAGAAAACCGTCGCCGGCGGCACCAGCTTACTCGCCGTCCCCACCGATGTCACCCAACCGGCCTCGGTCGCCGCCTTATTCGACCTTATCGAAAGCACTTACGGCCGCCTGGATGTCCTCTTCAACAACGCCGGCATGGGCGCCCCCGCCATCCCCATGGACGAACTGACCTTCGAGCAATGGAACGCCGTCGTCAACGTCAACCTCACCGGCTCGTTCCTCTGCGCCCAGCACGCCATGCGCCTGATGAAGAAGCAGACTCCGCGCGGAGGCCGCATCATCAACAACGGCTCCATCTCGGCCACCGCGCCGCGCCCGAACTCCGCGCCCTACACGGCCACCAAGCACGCCATCACCGGGCTCACGAAATCCATCTCGCTCGACGGCCGCAACTTCGACATTGCCTGCGGCCAGATCGACATCGGCAACGCCGCCACCGAGATGACCGAACGGATGACCCAGGGCGTCCCCCAGGCGAATGGCACCATGATGGTCGAGCCCCGCATGGATGTGCAACACGTCGCCGACGCCGTCACCTTCATGGCCAGCCTGCCGCTCTCAGCGAATGTCCAATTCATCACCGTCATGGCCACCACCATGCCCCTGGTCGGAAGGGGTTAGAATCGAACCCCTACGCCCGATTTCTCTGCAGCCGCTTCGCCGAACCAGTTACAGAAGTAACCGGTCAGTCTCACCGCCGTCGAACTCGACCGGGTTGCGGCGGCCGGGGCGACGAGCCAAAGCACAGATCGATACCGCGGCTACGCTCGCCGTCTTCCAGACAGTCCGGCTTTGGAGTATCGCATTCATCAAGTCGCGCCAGGCCGCGGTCGAAACCATGGGCGGCCATGACTTGAATCATCTGATTCAGTTGGAGAAGTTACTTAAATCTTAAAGAAGATCTGGCGCTTGTAGAGCCAGTAACAAAGGCCCCACATCACGGTCATCACGATCACATTGTGCGGGATCGCCCCGTAGGAGCCGAGCATCGCGAACTGCTGACCATCGAAGCTCGCGATCCCGCGCGACAACCAGCCGCGCAACACCTGCGAGAACGAATAGATGAAGATACAGTTCATGCCGACCACCACCAGCGGAAAGGTCCATCGCTTCTTCCCTTGCACCTCGACGAACCAATAGAATGCCGCAAAGGCGAGCAACACCCAGCCTGCGCTGACGAAGGTAAACGAACCCAACCAGAGGCGCTTCACCATCGGGATCCAGTTCCCGAGGAAGAGCCCCAGCCCGAGGGCAGCCACGCCGCAGCCGACTAGCACCTTGATCCGTTCCATGTGCGAACGGCCTGAGAGCATGAGTAGCCCGGTCCAGCAGCCGAACAACACGGTGACCGCGTTCCCCAGGAAGTTGATCGTCGTGTAGTAACCCGGATAGTTATAACCGAGTAACTTGAGGTCGATTACCGCACCAATGTTACCCGTCTGGTCGTAAGGACCAGACGGGCCGGGAAAGAGATAGAACAGTGCGTGATGGCCGATCATCAGCGCCGTCGCGGCCACCACCTGCATCGGGAAGCGCAGCTGCAGAATTCCGAAGCAAAGCACGTAGGAGAAGGCGATCTGGCAGAGCACATTGATGAACTGCAGCTTCAGTGGCTGGGTCGTGCCCCAGTTCGACAGGATGTTCGAGAGCACCAGCAGGATCATCGCCCGCCACAGCACATGGCCCGCCGCGCCCTTAGCGCGCTTGGCCAGAGCCAACGGCATCGCCACACCGACCATGAAGGTGAAAGCGGGCTGGATCAGATCCCAGACCGTGCAACCCACCCAGGTTGCGTGCTCGAACTGGCCCGCCCAGGCCGCCTTGTTCTTGAAGGCATCGTAGATGCCAAAGCCGTGCGAGATCAGCAGCAGCATGGTCAACCCGCGGAAGGCATCGAGCGACACCAGGCGCTCCGGCGCGCCTTTCTTCTCGCTCACGGGGGTCAACCGCGCCGCATCCATGGTTAGGGTGCTCATGGCCATTAAGTCTACTCCAAATCTCCGATACACTACGAGGCTTGGTATGCCCCGAATCCTGGTAAGCGAATGCAAGCAGGAGGTCTCCTCCTTCAATCCGGTCCTGGCGCGGTACAGCGACTTTCTCATCGACCGCGGACCTGCCGTGACGGCCTATCACCGCCACGTGCGCTCCGAGATGGGAGGCGCGCTGCATGTCTTCGACCAAAACCCCGATCTTGAGATCGTGCCCGGCTACAGCGCTCGCGGGATCACCTCCAGCGGGACGATGGCGAACGCCGACTTCGCCCGCCTGGCCGACGAGTTCCTCGATGCCGTGCGCACCGCCGGGCCGCTCGACGGGATTTACTTCTCGCTGCACGGCGCCTTAGCCTCGGAGGACGAGTTCGACCCCGAAGGCTACTTCCTCCAGGAGACCCGCAAGATCGTTGGTGAGCGCATCCCGATTGTCGTCTCGCTCGACCTGCACGGCATCCTCACAGACCGGATTCTCCAGCATTCCGACGCCGTGGCCGTTTATCACACCAATCCTCACGTCGACTTCTACCAGACCGGTGAGCGGGCGGCCAGACTGCTGGTCCAACTGCTGGCAAATGAGATCCGGCCGGTCGCCGTGCGGGTGCGGATTCCCGCCCTCGTCCGAGGTTACGAGTGCATCACCGAGACCGGGCTGTATGGGCCGATGGTTCGGCGGGCCGCACAGGCTGGAATCTCCGGCGGTATCTTCATCGGAAATCCATTTACCGACGTGCCCGATCTTTGTTCGAACGTCTTCATCACGACGGACAACGATGAAGCCCTGGCGGTGCGCGAGGGCCTGGCCGTGGCGCGGGACTTCTGGAACGCCCGCGCGCAGATGCAGCAACCCTTGACGGGCCTGGTGGAGAGCGTCCGCCTGGCAGCATCGCTCACCGGTCGCGTGGTGCTGGTGGATGCCGCCGATGCGACATCGTCCGGCGCGCCGGGAGACAGTAACGCTATCTTGCGGGCACTGATCGAGAGCGGCTGCCGGCGGACATCGCTGATCCCGATCGTCGATCAGCCGGCCGTCGATACGGCGTTCCGAGCCGGCGTAGGCGCCGAGGTCACGGTGCCGCTGGGCGGCACGCTCGATCCGCGCTTCACGCCGGTTCGGGTCACCGGCAAAGTACGCCTGCTGTCGGATGGACATGTGGTGAGCGAGTCGCATGGCGAGGCCTGGTACGCGGGCCCGACGGCGGTGCTGCAGAGCGGTTCGATCACCTTGGTGGTGACGAGCCGCCCGATCAGCCTCTACGACCGGTCACTCTTTCTGGCGAACGGTCAGGACCCCGCAACCTTCGATATGACGGTGGTGAAGAGCCCGTTGTGCCAGCCGCGCTTCTTCTCCGACGGGGCAGAGTTGCTGATCAACGTGGATGCTCCGGGGGCGACCAGCGCCAATCTGCGCAGCCTGGGACACACGCGCTGCAGCCGCCCGATGTTCCCATTGGACGAGAACGTCACATTCGAGCCGAAAGCCCAGGTCTTCCGGCGAGGGAGTTTATGAAGATACGCGAAATCAAAGCCTTTGGCCTCCGGGGAAAGACACCCGAAGGCGGCTGGAGTAACGAGCTACGTCCCGACGATTGCGTCCACACGCTGATCGCGGTGCTCACCGATGAGGGGCTTACGGGCTGGGGCAGCGTCTTCACCAGCGAGGAACTGGTGAAGGGCTCGCTGAGCGTGCTGAAGCCGCTCTACACCGGGCAGAGCGCGCTTGAACCCGAACGGGTGAGCGAGATCCTGCATCAGAATACCTTCTGGCAGGGCCGTGGCGGCTCCATCACGCATACGATCAGCGGGATCGACATCGCGCTGTGGGACCTGTTGGGCAAAGCCACCGGGCAGCCGGTGGGGCGCTTGCTCGGCGGCCGCTACAAGGAGCGCGTGCAGCCTTACGCCTCGCTGCTGATGCGTGAGCCGGAGCAGATGGCCGATGAGCTACTACTGGTGAAGGCGCAGGGCTTTCGGGCGTTCAAGATCGGCTGGGGGCCGTTTGGCCGGAGGAACAACGCGACCGACGAAGCCATTGTCCGCGCCGCGCGCGAAGCGGTCGGACCGGAATCAAAGCTGATGGTCGACGCCGGCGGCAGCGACGCCTTCTGGCCGGGCGGCCTGAAGTGGGCGCTACGCGCGGCCGAGATGCTGGCCGACTACGACGTTGCCTGGTTCGAGGAGGCGCTCTCACCGGATGCGCTCGACGACTACGTGACGCTGCGGCGAGCGGCGAAGATCCCGATCGCCGGCGGCGAGGTGCTGACGCGGCGGCAGGCGTTTCAGCCTTGGCTCGAGGCCGGCGCCTTCGACATCGTGCAGCCCGATGTGACCAAGTGCGGCGGCATCAGCGAGGAGCGGCGCATTGGCTGGATGGCCCGCGACAACGGCGTGCGCTTTATCCCGCACGGCTGGAATACGACGGTCGGCCTGGCCGCCGACTTGCAACTGGCATCGGCCTTTGCCGATACCGATCTGGTGGAGTATCTGACGGGGTCGCCATTCATTGACGACCTTTGTCAGTGGAAGCTCGACGAGGATGGAATGCTGGCCATTCCGTCGGGGCCGGGGCTGGGTATCCGCATCAACCTGGATGCGCTGAGAGAGTTCTCCGGGGCGGATCTCAGTGGCGTGGCAGCCTAATCGCTGGTCGCTGGTCGGCTTCCTGTGGGTGGCCTTCGCCCTCAACTACGTCGACCGCCAGATGGTGTACTCGATGTTCCCGGCGTTGCGCGCCGAGTTGGGCATCGGAGCCGAGCGGCTGGGGCTGATCGGCAGCGTGTTCCTTTGGGTGTACACGCTGTCGATGCCGATCGCGGGCCGGTTGGCCGACCGCGGGCGGCGCGAGTGGCTGATTCTGGCAAGCCTGGTGCTGTGGAGCGCGGCCACGCTGGGCGGAGGCTTGAGCCAGAGCGAGGGCGCATTCATCGGGTGGCGCGCGGCGATGGGCGTCACCGAGGCGTTGTACTTCCCGGCGGCGCTCGCGTTGATCGCGAGCTATTACCCGATGGAAACGCGGTCGCGCGCGCTGGGTATTCATCAGAGCGCCCAGTTCATCGGGGTGATGGTGGGCGGGTGGTACGGCGGCTGGTGCGCAGACCATGTCGGCTGGCGGCAAGCCTTTGTCGTGGCCGGCGCGGTGGGCATCGTCTACAGCCTGGTGTTATGGCGCGTGTTTCTGCGGCTGACGCCGGTGGCGGCGAGCGCGACGGCCGCGCAGGCGGGCCGGTTAAGCGACCTGGTCCGATCTCCAGGCTACGTCATGCTGTGCCTGACCTTCGCGGCTTTCTGCGCGATGCAGTGGATTTACTGGGCATGGTTTCCTACCTTTCTGTATGAGCGGCACCATCTGTCGATGACGGACAGCGGCTGGAACGCCACCGTCTTTCTGCAAGGCAGCGCCATGGTGGGCATTCTGATTTCGGCGGCGCTGGCGGACCGCCTGGCAGCGCGGTGGCCGAAGGCGCGGATCTATGTGGTGACGGCCAGCGTGGTGCTGTGCGCACCATTCGCTTACCTGACTTTTTCGGCGGAGACACTGCCGTTGGCCCGGCTGTTCTCCGGGCTTTTCGGACTCTTCGCCGGCAGCTTGGCCGCAAATGTCTTTGCGGCGGCTTACGACGTGATCGGCGCGGGCAACCGGGGGTTGGCCGGCGGGGTGCTGAATACGATGGGCGGGCTGTCATCGGCGGCGATGATTTACCTGGCCGGCATCTGGAAAGAGACGGTGGGCTTTCCGGTGATGATGATGTGGATGATGATCGTGGCGATCACCATCGCGGGAGCGACGATGCTGACGGCGGCGCGTCAGCGGATGCCGGGCAGATAGCGGAAGCGGGTACGAGCGCGGTAGGCGGCGTAGTCCGGGTAACGGTCAGTCAGTTCGGCCTCTTCGGGAGCGAGACGGAGTTCGGAGCCCAGGAGAAAGAGCAGCACGGCGGCGGCGATCTTCGGCCAGACCGTGATAAGGAGGCCGGTGGCGATCAGCATCAGCAGGAACGACAAGTACAGGGGATGGCGCAGAAAGGCGTAGGCGCCGGTGGTGACGAGCCCGGGACCCTGTGAACGAAGGGTCCAGACGAAGAGGGCGGCGGCGAGCGGAGCGAGCACCAGGACGGCGGCCAAGTGCGGCTGCGGGGGCCGGAGCGGGCCCGCCGGCAGCGAAAGCGTGAGCGCCAGGGCGGCAGCGAACTGCAGGAGCGTCCCGACAACCAGCGGCGCGTGGAGCGAGATGGGTTGCTTCGGCTCACGAAGCTTGGCCCAGCCCTGCCAGAGGGCGGCGAGGGCGAAGACGACCCAGGCGGACAGGTAGACGAGAAAGGCGGCCAGGAGCACGGACTACTGGAACTTCTTGAGTTCGGCAACCAGGGCCTGAAGCCCCCGTTTGCGGTAAAGACCGAGGAGGCGCTCTTCTTCAGCGGAAGGCGCGGCGAGGCGGTCAAGCTGACCGCGGGCAAGATCCAAGCGGGTGGGAATCCAGACCTCACCATCCTGGAACTCGACGCTCGAAAGATAACCCTTCATGCTGCTGACATTGAGGGGGCGCCCTTCAGGACGGGCGACTTTGAGGAAGGTGTCTTCGAGAACCTTGCCAGATTGACCAGGAGCGAGGTTCACCTTGGCGGGAACCGTACTGGCGAAGACCTCTTTGCCGGCGCTATCGGCCAGGATCCAGCCCATTTCGATGGAGCGAACCGGCTTCGCAGAGCTATTGCGCAACTCCAGCCGAGGCGAGTGAATCTCAGTGGCGGTGACGGCGGCCGACCCGCGAATCGACTCGACGGGCGAATCAGGAAACTGGACGAAGGCGAACTGGACGTTGCGCGAAGGGTCGTAAGCGGTGACGCGGCCACGGGCGACTTGAACGTCGAGCCGGGGGCGGGCGTCGATGCGAGCCTGCGCAGTGACGACGGCTTGCCGGAGGGCGTCGACCCCGCCGTTCGCGAGGGCCGCGGCGAAGAACTTGCGATCGCGGCGGGCTTCCAGTTCCCAAACGGTCATGGCGCGGCGGGAGTTCAGGCGGTTGGGGCCGTAAAAGGCAAGCGAATCGAAGAGTACGCCATCAAGGGTGACTTGCACCAGCGGAGCATTGCCAGCGGGCAGCGTCGGACGCAGCAGGCGAAGATCGAGGCGAACGGAGAAGGTATCGCCGGGGGCAATGTCGAGGCTGGGTACGGAGACCGAAGCCTTGCCGCCAGGGGTAACTTCCTGAGCCACGATGAGCAGCGTGACGCCGCGAATGCGCTGCGTGCCGACGTTGCGGAGCATGAGCGAGGAGTGAAGGTCGACGACGACAGCGCCGCCACGGGGCGTGGCGCGGGAGTCGCCGAGGTCGTGCGAAGCGAAGGCGATCGGGGCGTCCGCAGGGAACTCGACTTTTAGGGAACGGGCGACGTCGAGATCGCCTTGCGCGAAGAGCGGCGCGAGCAGAAGGACGAAGCTGACGGCTTTAGTCGAGATAGACATGACTGATGGTCACCTGTCCCGTTTCTGTGTCGATGGTGCGGGCGCTGACGGCGCCGGTGGAGTTGACGCTGTAGCTGACGGCCTGCGTTTTGGGCTGCATGACGGTCATGCGCCCGCCGCCGCGGGTGAGGACGATGCCGTCCGTGCCGGACTCGACGCGGGCATCGCCGGCCTCAACGGAGGCGGTGGGCAGACGGTAGAGATTCCGGCGATTGATGTTGAGGTACCAGCCGGTGAGGACGACGAGGGTGAGAGCGGCGAGAGCGAAAGCCGGACGCCAATCGAGACGCAGCTTCGCGGGTTCGCGGGGGCGAATCGCTTCGCCGGCCTCGAGACCGACCTGGATGTTGGCGCGCATGTCGGCGGCCAGACGGTCCCAATCGACGAAGGCGGGCAAACTGCTATGGGCGGCGACGGTGAATTCACGAGCATCGCGCAGGGCTTCGAGTTCCTGCCGGCAGTGTTCGCAGCTTCGGGTATGGAGCAACCAGCGGTAGCGCTGCCACCAGGGC
>JALHNI010000014.1:1947-71438 GCA_022843605.1 Bryobacter sp. | reverse complement strand
GGAGGCGATCCAGCCGAACCAGGGGACATAGCAAAGCGTGGAGGCCGATTCTGGCGCCAGCCCCCCTGCGTCGGCCGCGGGGCGCGCTCCCGGGCTCGCGCTCAACGGCGGCGGTGTCTCGCCCGCGCTCGCCGGGCCGGGCGCCGGCGCTCCCGGTTGCCGTGCTCCGCACTTTCCACAAAAAGCGTCCCCCGCATTCACCGGGCCGCCACAGTTGCTGCAAAAAAGCATAGTCTCTACCATCGCCCTCACCGCTCCTGCTACGTTCTACGGAAACGGCGGGCGGCGAGTTCCTCTCATGATAAGACGCCAAGCCAGGGGGCATGATAGGATGAGCCGCATGCGGAAAGTCCTCCCCCTGTTCCTGCTAGCCGTCATGCAACTCTTTGCGGCGAAGCAACTGTCGATCTACTTCATCGACGTGGAGGGCGGCCAGTGCACGCTCATCGTCTCCCCGTCCGGCGAATCGCTACTGGTGGATGCCGGTTGGCCCGGCTTCCAGGGCCGGGATGCCGACCGCATCGTGAAGACGGCAAAGAAAGCCGGCCTCAAGCGCATTGACCATCTGCTGATCACCCACTATCACACCGATCACGTCGGCGGCATCACCCAACTCGCCGAACGCTTCCCGGTCGCCAACTACATCGTCCACGGCAAGAATACCGAAACCGGCAAGAGCGCCGATTACCTGCAGGAGGCCTTCGATCGGGCCGCGGCCAAGGGCACCACCACCATCGTCAAGGCCGGCGATGCGATCCCCCTGAAGGGCCTCGACATCAAAGTCGTCTCGGCCCGTGGCGAAGTCCTTGCTCAACCCTTGCCCGGGGCAGGGCAGCCCAATCCCCTCTGCGCGAACGCC
The DNA here is from genome assembly GCA_022843605.1 of Bryobacter sp. Classification (GTDB taxonomy): domain Bacteria; phylum Acidobacteriota; class Terriglobia; order Bryobacterales; family Bryobacteraceae; genus JALHNI01. The sequence goes on along the minus strand of JALHNI010000014.1, from coordinate 70,579 downwards.
ACCCGCCAGAATCCTGACCCTTCGGAGAATGCCCGCAGCCTCGGCTTCGTCCTCACCTACAACAAGTTCCGCTTCGTCGACCTCGGCGATCTCACCTGGAACAAGGAGACTGACCTGGTCTGCCCCGTCGACAAGTTGGGCAAAGTGGACGTCCTGCTCTCCACCCACCACGGTTCTTCTCAATCCAATCCGCCGGCACTGGTTCACTCCCTGGCGCCTCGTGTCGTTGTCATGAACAACGGCGCGAAGAAAGGCGGTGACGCCGGACCCTGGAAGGTTTACAAGTCGTCCCCCGGCCTGGAGGACCTCTGGCAACTGCATTTCGCGGTAGCTTCCGGCAAAGAGGCAAATGTTGAAGATCCCTACATCGCCAACCTGCAGTCGCCCGGTGGCGGCAATTTATTGCTTACAGTCGAACAAACCGGCCGATTCCGGTTGTTAAACTTCCGAAACAAGTTTGAAAAAGTTTACAACGCGCGATAATCTTAAGTAAAGGAATTTAAAGGGATTTGCGGCTCCGCTCCCGGAGTAAAGACCCTTGACAGCTGCTATGCACGTCAGCGTAACATTGTGTATCCCCGTCCGCGTCCCCGTTCGTCTATCTGCCCCGTGCCCCGCTTTCGAGTCCCCCGGCCTTAAGTCTTGGCCCCAGAATCAAAATTTCGTCAGTTCGTTTGGAGGAGATCTCAATGAAGATCGGTAAATCGTTTTCGAGCATTGCTCTAATTGGTCTTGTTGCGTTGTCCGTCGCACCACGGTTGATGGCTCAGACCTTCTCCGTCAATCCGACGACGATCACCCTAAACGCGCCAGCGAGTTCGACGAATGTCGTCACGCAGCCGCTCGCCATCTCGGTGGTGAACGGCGGTGGCCAGACGCTCACCGTCAGTGCGGCGAGCACCGGGTGGCTCAAGGTGAGCATCGCTGGCACCTGCAACATCCCAGTGAACGGCTGCGCGCTCAGCCCTGGTTCGACGGTGAATGTTGTCGTACAGGCGGATCCCACGGGCTTGGCCCAGAACACCTACACCGGCTCAGTGAGTGTCGTGCTCACGGGTGGCTCGAGCCCGGTTCAGATTCCGGTTTCCTTCATTGTCGGCACGGGTAGTGGCGGTGGCGGCGCCGGGGTGATTGTCGCCTCGCCCACCGCGCTCAACTTCTCCGGTCTCCCCGGCTCGGGCGGTCAGACGCAGAACGTCTCCCTCACCAACTCCGGCAATGCGATCTCCTACACGGTCAGTTCAAATCAGAACTGGCTCACCACGAACCTTGGGAGCAACTCGGGCTCCTCTCCGGGCACCCTTTCGGTAATCGCGAATGCTAGCCTCCTCGCTGTCGGCAATTATTCGGGTACTCTCACCCTCACGCCAACGGGCGGTGGCCAAACCACCACGATCGGCGTTTCCTTTGTCGTCTCCTCCAGTCAGCAGTTCCAGATCAATCCCTCTGCCTTGAACTTGTCCTTCGTCAGCGGCAGCGGTGCCGCCAACCCCTTCGCCAATCTCTCCATCGGCGTAACCACCGGTTCACCGGTCAGCTATGCCGTCGCGACCACCTATAACAACGGCTCCAACTGGCTTTCGACGAATCCCCAGAATGGCGGTACCTCTGGTACGGCCTCCGTTCCCAATCCGATGACCGTTACGGCCATTCCTGGCGCATTGACTGCCGGCACTTACACGGCCACCCTCACCTTCACGGCTAACGGCTTACCCAATGTCAACATTCCCGTCACCCTCGTGGTCGGTGCTGCTCCCACTCTCGTTGCCTCGCCGAACCCGGTCCTGATTACTCTTCAACCGAATACGACCTCTTCCAGGATGCTGAACCTCACCACCTCTAACGGCACCGCGGTCAATTACACGATTACTCCGCAGTACCAGTTCCCGGCTCCTCCGGCGGTGAATTGGCTCACGGTAAGCCCCTCCACGGGTACCACTTCGGCGGGCGGCATCACCATTGGCGTGAGTCCCCTTTCGCTCCCGGTCGGAACCTACACCGCCGTCCTGGTGGTTTCTTCATCCACGCCCGGTGTCGCGAGCATCAACGTCCCGATTACCATGACGGTCACCACCAGTCAGATCGTCACCACCTCCACATCTTCCCTCTCCTTCAACTTCACAGGCGGCGGTGCCGCTCCCGCCAGCCAGTTCGTCTCTCTCGGACTCAATCCGGCGTCGCCCATCCAGACGGCCACCGTCGGCGCGGTGCCCGATGTTCCCGGACAGACCTGGTTGTCCGCCAGTTTGTCCAGCCCGAATGGCAGCCAGATCACCGGCAATGCCGCCGTCATCGTCACGGTGAATCCGGTCGGCCTCGCCAACGGCACTTATACCGGTAAGGTGCAAATCAATATCTCCGGTGGCGCTGGAGTCTCGAATCCGCTGGTCGAAATCCCCGTCACCTTCACCGTCAACGGTGTCGTCGGCGGCGGTGGCGGCACGGCCACCACGACCGTCCTGCTGTCTCAGGGGCAGCTGACCTACAACACCACCCCAGGTGGCACCCTCGATCAGACGCTGACTCTCACCTCGAACACCACCACTCAGGTTCCCTTTATCCTGTCGACCACCACGCCTTGGATCAGCATCCTGAACAGCGGCGGCACCACGCCGGGCGCGCCGATCATCCGCGTGATCACCACCGGCTTGGCTGCCGGTACCTATAACGGACAAATCACCATGGCCGCCACCGGCGCCGCCAACAACGGGGCGATCATCCCGGTTACCCTCACGGTCAGCGCCCAGAACCAGTTGCAGACGATTCCTTCCGGTTTCAACTTCAATTACACGGCCGGGACCTCGAACTTCCCGAACGCCCAAAGCCTCACCGTCGCCACTTCCACGGGTAGCCCGCTTCCTGGTACGGCCACCTTTACGACGAATGCCGGCGGCCAATGGCTGAACGTGACGCCCACGACCTTCACGACGCAGACCACCATTCAGGTCTCCATTAACTCGTCCGTGCTGCTGAGTCTCCAGGCCGGTACTTACTCGGGCAATATTACGCTTTTGGCGCCCGGCGCCCTCAACTCTTCCGTGAACGTCCCGGTCACCCTGACCGTCACCGGCAGCGGTGGTGGTGGCGGCACGGTAAATGATTCGCTCGTTCTCGCTCCCAGCCCGATCAACTTCTTCTCGAATGTGGGCGGCTCGGTCTCCTCTCAGATCGTCGATATCCTCACGTTGGCTGGCTCGACGCTGAATTACTCGGTTACCTCCGCCACCACCTCAGGCGGCGCCTGGCTCTCCACCAGCCCCATCAACGGTCAGACGCCCGGTCAGTTAGTTGTTACAGCGAACACGGCGGGCCTCGTCGCCGGCGTCTACAACGGCGGTATCACGGTGAGCGCGCCCGGTGCCCTCAACTCTGGTACCACCATTCCTGTCTCGCTCACGGTGTCGACCCAGACCAACCTGGTCGCGAACCCCAGCGGCGCCACCTTCACCTACGCCCTCGGCGGATCCGGCAGCACCCAGCAGAAGGTGATCACCCTCACCTCCACCCAGAATAACGCGGTGCCCTTCACGGTGACGACCAACGCGCTTTCCGGCTTGACGGTTTCCACCAACAGCAACACCACTCCGGCCTCCATCACCGTTTCCATGAATCCGGTCGGTTACCCGGCGGGTGTCCATACCGGCACCATCTTCATCAATGCGACCGGCGTGAGCAATAGCCCGCTCAGCCTGCCCGTCACCCTCCTGGTTACCGGCACCGGCGGCGGCACTTCCCAACTCGCCTTAAGCCCCAACGCGCTCAGCTTCATTGGCCAGCCGAACGGTACGCCGCCCTCGCAGCGCACTGTGCAGGTCACCAGCACGGGCATTAACTCCTCCTTCGCCGTTTCGTCGAACCAAACCTGGCTGCTCGCCGGACCTTCGACGGGCACCACGCCGGGGACCATCACCGTCGGCGTCAACCCGACTGGTCTTGCGGTCGGCACTTACCAGGGCAATGTGACGGTAACCGGTGGCGGTGTCACGGCCAGCTTGCCGGTCACCTTCGAGATCACCAACAACCCGATCCTTCAGCTGAGCCAGCAGTCGGTGACTTACAACTACCAAACGGGCCAGACGCTTCCCGCGCCGCGTCCGATTCTGGTTACCACCTCCAACGGCAGTGCCCTCACCGCCTCGGTGAACGTTGCTACCTCGAATGGCGGCAACTGGCTGAGTGCCACGCCAATCTCCCTGCAAACGCCGGGTGTGTTCGCGCTGAGCATCTCTCCGAGTCTCGTTCCCACCCTCGCGGCCGGCACCTACACGGGTACCGTCACCGTGAGCGCGCCGGGCGCCGCCAACAGCAGCACCGTCATCAACGTCACGCTCAACGTCAGCGCTTCGCCGCTGATCACGATGTCCACGACGCCCATCACGTTCAATGCCCAGTTCAACGGCAATACGCCCCCCTCACAGTCGCGGCAGATTACCGCTACCAGCGGCTCCCTGAACGTTTCGGTCAGCACGTCCACCAGCACCGGTACCGGTTGGCTCTCGGCGAGTATCAACTCGAATACGACGCCCGCCACGCTCACCATCAGTGCCTCGGCCTTTGGTCTGGGTACCAGCATCTATACCGGCACGGTCACCGTCTCCAGCGGTGGCGCGGCAACGGCTTTGGTCATCCCGGTCACGTTGAACGTCAGTTCACAGCCGCTCATCAGCGTGGATAAATCCGAGCTGATCTACGGCAGCGGCGGTAACAGCGGTACCGCGCCGCAGACGCTGAACATCAGCAGTTCCAGCAGTAACTTCAACTACTCGGTTTCGACGACCGTAACCAACTCGCCCACCAACTGGCTTTCGGTCAGCAGCGTCACCGGCGTCACGCCGTCCGCCCTCACCGTTACTGTCAACCCGGCCTTGCTTGGTGACGGCACCTACTTCGGCACCGTGGTGATCAACGCACCGAGTACCGGCAACACGCCGCTCGTGATTCCGGTTACCCTAACCGTCAATCAGTCCACGGCCCTTCAGGTGAATCCCGCCACGCTCACCTTCACCCAGGTGCAAGGTGCGGCGATTCCGGCGCAACAGCCGGTGCAGGTCACCAGCCAACTGCCCACCACGTTCAATGTCACCTCGGCCGTGCAGTCGCCGGTGGGTGGTAACTGGTTGAACGTGACGCAGTCCGGTGGACTCACCAATGGCTTCGTCCAGGTTGGCCTGAATAACTCGGCTTCCGCCCTCCCGGTTGGAACCTACACGGCCACCGTCACCGTCTTCGGACCCAGTTCGCCCAACCAGGTTCCGATCACCGTTACGCTGAATGTGGTCTCCTCGGCTTCGCTGCAGGCAACGCCCACCACGCTCAGCTTCAACGGCCGCGTGGGTCAGGCGAATCCGGCGACGCAGGTTGTCCAACTCGCCTCCTCGAACGCTACGACGCCGGTGGCCTTCAACATCACCAGCGATGCTTCGTGGCTCACCGCCACGCCGGTCTCCGGCGGCACGCCCTCTTCGATCAACGTCGCGGCGAGTGCCACTGGTCTCACTGCCGGCAGCTATACCGGCCGCCTCACCATCACGCCCACCGGCGTGGCCGGCGGACAAACGGCGGTAATCACCGTCACCTTCGTCGTGGAACAGGTTCCCTTGCCGAACGTCACCGGCGTCGCCAACGCGGCTACCTTTATCCCTGGCTCGCTCTCGCCTGGCATGATCATCACGCTGGTCGGCAGCAACCTCGGGCCCACGGCCGCCAGTAATGGCCAAGTGGTTGGCGGTAGGTTCACCACCTCGCTCGCCGGCACCCGGGTGCTTTTCGATGGCATCGCCGCTCCGGTCCTCTATGCCAGCGCCACGCAGATCAACGCCGTGGTTCCCTACTCGATGGCCGGACGCGCTTCGGCTCGCATGACGGTGGAATACAACGGTGTGGTCTCCACGGTGATCGAACCCCGCATGGTTGATACCGCCCCCGGTATCTTCACCACCGATGGCCGCCAAGTGGCCATGTTCAACGAGAACGGCACTTATAACAGCGGTGCCAATCCGGCTCCGGCGGGCAGCATCGTGGTGCTGTACGTCACCGGCGAAGGCTCCACCACTCCAGCCGGCGTGGATGGCGAAGTCGTCGGTTCCAATCTGAAGAAACCGCTCGCTCCCGTTCGGGTGCGGGTGGGCGGTGTGGAAGTTCCGGCAGCGGATATCTTCTACGCCGGCTCCGCTCCCCAACTGGTCTCCGGTTTGATGCAGATTAACTTCCGGATCCCGGCCACCTCTCCCACGGGCGCCAATGTGGCCGTGGAAGTGATCATCGGCTCCGGTCAAAGCCAGAGCGGTACCACCATGGCCGTCCGCTAGAATCGGTCCGGCAAAACAAAAGGCCCTCGGAGCTTCGGCTCCGGGGGCCTTTTCTTTGGACTCTTGCTACTTTAGGGTTCGATTACCTGCATCAGCCGGACCGGCGTACTCGCCTCCAACACCACCTCGTCGTTCTGTGGCGCCAGCCAGCCTTGTCCCATGCGGAAAGGCATTCCGTTGATCATTCCCTCGCCTTCCAGCATCAGCAGGGCGGTGAGTTCGCCTCCTGTTCGCAGCCTCAGCCGGCCCTCGAAAGCCAATTCCTCGGTCGCGAAGAACGGGCAGCGAATCTTGCTGCGGCGCCCATCGTACGGGCCCAGGTCCGACACCGCGAAGCCGCGCTCCAAATGGAGCTCGCGCGGTCGGCCATAATCGAACAGACGGTAGGTGACGTCCGATTGCTGCTGGATCTCGCACAACGCGACGCCCGCACCGATCGCGTGCACCGTGCCGGCCGGCACGAAATAAGCTTCGCCGGGCGACACCGGAATCCACTTCATAAGGTCCACGATCTCGCCGCTCTTCGCCGCCTCAATCGCCCGTTCGCGGGAAATCTCATGCTTGAAGCCCAGCGCGATCTCGGCCCCCGGGTCGGCGCGCAGGATTCGCCACATCTCCGTTTTGCCACACGAGTTCTCGTGCTGGCCGGCGAAGTGGTCGTCGGGATGCACCTGCACCGAAAGGCGCTCCGTCGTAAAGAGAAACTTAAAAAGCAGCGGCAAGGCTGGCTGCTGCGTGAGCCACACTTCACCGACACTGCCGCCATCGTGCGCGGGGAACCAGGGGCTGAGAGCTGGGCTCCCCCACACTTTGTCGTAGAAGGTTTGCGTAAGTTGTATCGGGCCCATATCTCTCCGCTGCTATCGGCGGATTCGGGATACCGCTTTACTGACGTGCTTTGATGAAGCGCTCGATGCGGTCGAGCCCCTTCTTGATCTGCTCCATGGAGGTAGCGTAGGAAATTCGCACATGGGCATTGGTGCCGAAGGCTTCGCCCGGCACGGTCGCCACTTGTTCTTCCTTCAGCAACGTCTCGGCAAACGCGAACGGCGTTTCAATGCCCGGCTTGCCCAGCACACCGCTGATGTTCGGATAGGCGTAGAAAGCGCCCCGCGGCATCGGGGTTTTCACGCCCGGAATCGCCTGCAGGCGCTCTACAATGTACTGCCGGCGCCGGCGGTACTCGGCCATCATCGTGATGATCGAATCCTGCGGGCCGCGGACAGCCTCAACGGCGGCTTTCTGCGCAATCGACGTCGGGTTCGACGTGGAGTGGCTCGCCAGCTTCGTCATCGCCGTCGCCAGTGTGGCGGTGGAGAGCGTGAAGCCGATGCGCCAACCGGTCATCGCGTAGGTCTTTGAGAGCGAACCGCAGACAACCACGTTTTCCTTCGCATCCGGCATGGAAGCGATGGAGAATGGCTCGTCTTCGTACAGGAAGCGGCAGTAGCACTCGTCGGTCATCAGGAGGAAGCCGTGCTTCTTGCTGAGCCAGAAGATCTTCTCGAACTCCTCGCGGGACATCACCGAACCCGAGGGGTTATTCGGCGAGTTCACCACCACCAGCTTGGTTTTGGGCGTGATGTAACGCTCGAGGATGGCGGCCGTCAGCACGAAGCCTTCGTCTTCATTCGTCTCGGCGAAGACGCACTTGGCGCCCGCATAGTTCACCACGTCCTTAAAGGTCACCCAGTAAGGAATCGGGATAATGGCTTCGTCGCCATGGTTCAACACCGTCTGCGTCAGGTTGAAAATGCCATGCTTGCCGCCCACCGTCACCACGCATTCGTTGGCGGCGTAGTTGGTGCCGTAGTCTTCGCGATGGCGATCGACGATGGCCTGCTTCAACTCGACAATCCCGGCGGCCGGCGTGTACTTGGTGAAGTTGTTGTTGATCGCGTCGATCGCCGCCTGCTTGACGTTATCCGGAGTAGGGAAGTCCGGTTCGCCGACGCTGAAGTCGACTACATCGGCCCCTTCCCGGCGCAGCCGGTCGGCTTCGGCCGCCACTTTCATGGTGGACGAAACACTGATTAACGCATTGCGGTCCGAAAGGACCGATTTGGCTTCCACGCTAGACGCTGACATTTTTCGCTAAGGCCTCTCCCTTTACTTTCCTGCGGAGCCGGTCTTCCACCAGAGGTGGCACCAGTCCACTAATATTCCCGTCCAACTTGATCACTTCTTTTACCAGCCGGGAACTGATAAACGAATACTGTTCGCCCGCCATTAGAAACACCGTTTCGATGCGGGGCTGCAAGCGCCGGTTCATCAGCGCCATCTGCAATTCGTGCTCGTAGTCCGAGATTGCCCGGATCCCGCGAAAGATCACCGACGCCCCCTGCTGTGTGGCAAAGTGCACCAGCAGTCCGTGGAACGAGGTCACCTCGACATTCGAGTAGGGCTTCACCACCTCACGCAGCATTTCAATGCGCTCCTCAACGGTGAAGAGCGGCAGTTTGGCTTCGTTATGGAGCACTGCCACGATCAGCTTTCCCACCAGTTTGTGGCCGCGCTCAATGATGTCGCGGTGGCCATTGGTGATGGGGTCAAAGGAGCCGGGATAGATTGCAACTACGTTGGAGGGCATCGTGGCCTTAACTTAATAGAATAGCGAAGCGGGCATGGCCTCCGCTTGGTTGTCCGGTCACGGCAATTCCGAAATCGCCTGGCCCACCCTTAACCCGTTCCTCGCCAGCGCCTTACGCCCGGCCATTCGATTGCCGGCCGGCCGGTTTCTTGGTCCGGTGCGCTATCCTGAGATTGCACCCGGCCAAACGCTTGACTTCAAAGCGCATAGCCCCAAAGTGGGTTTGTTTCGTAATCTCGCTAAACCTTGATGCGAAAATCGAAGGCGTCGCCCTTCCAGCCCGCGGCGAGCGGAAACAGACGCGATAAATGCAGGACGATCTCCTTCGTTTCGCGGTCCTCCCGCGCCAGGAAGTTCGAGAGCATCAATAACTCGTCCTCGCCCGGCTGCCGATCGTCGATCTTGCCCAGCGAATCTTTCCGAAGCAGGCCCGTCGCCCGATCCACCTCGCCGATCCAGAATGGATAACGAGGCCGATTTCCCCGGGGATTCTCGGCCGTAATGTTGCCGAGCCAAAAGATCTTCCCCGACGAGTGCTGGAGTAACTGCGAGCAGGCGCTCGGGCTGAAGAACTTCTCTCCGTCGGTGAAGGTCCAAGTGGTTGCCGGGCGCCAGGATTCGCCATCGTCCTCTGAGATGCTGTACCAGCGATGGCTGGGCAGTTCCGGCTTGCGGTCGTTTGAGCCGCGCAGCACCATCAGCCAGCGGCGGCCCTGAAGCTTCACGATCGTGGGTTCGACGAGTCCGCGGGTAGACTTGGCGGGGTCGCCCTTCAGGGGCTTCGTCATGTGCCAGCGATACTGGCCGCTCTTCCGCTCGCCGATCAGCACGGCGGCATCGTGGTACGTGTAGCCTCCGCCCGGATTGTAGAGTTTGCCGGCCTCATCGAAAAGTGTCAGTTCGATCGGCACCAGAATTCTTTTGCCGTCGGCCACCGGCGCGCACGCCTGGTCGCCGACCATGGCGCAGTTCTTGCCTTGGTAAACGCCGGGCAGGGGATTGGCTGCGGTAAAGCCATCGGCGATCAGTTGTCGATTCTTGCCCTGTGCGCGATAGTGAATGGCCCATTGGCGCAGGCCCTCCAGCGGATCGTCGCTCGCCAGGACGCCTTCGTTCCAAAACTCGATCAACCCTCCGTCGTGGACGATGCCGGCCCGCAGGTGCTTCCGCCACATGCCCGCGCTTCGCTTCTCGCCCGTGATCAGTTTCACGGGCTCGGACCACGTCCGGCCGTTGTCTGCCGACTCTCGCGCGTAGGCGACGTCGATCGTATCCGAGCGCGAGATCCGCTGTTCGATCGACCGCAAATGCAGGCCCTTCGCCTGCGTGTAGTAGGCGAAACTCCACACCGCTACTCCCGGGCCGGGAGCCGCCCGATGCAGCGTCCGCGTGATGCCCGATTGGGCAGCCAGCAATGACGGCATCGCCAGAAAAAATCGCCGTGATGTCATGCGCTCGATTCTAGTAAAATTAGGGCTCCCCATGAAATTGCAGTCTTATACGATCACCCAAGGGCCGGACCGCGCGCCTGCCCGCTCCATGTTGAAAGCCGTCGGCTTTACGGACGAAGACCTCAAGAAGCCGATCATCGGCATCGCCAATACTTGGATCGAGACCATGCCTTGCAACATCCGCCTGCGCGAACTCGCCGGGCCGGTGAAAGAAGGCATCCGCGCCGCCGGCGGCACGCCCATGGAGTTCAATACCATCGCCATCTCCGACGGCGTCACCATGGGCACCGAAGGCATGAAAGCCTCGCTCGTGAGCCGCGACGTCATTGCCGACTCCATCGAACTCACCGCCCGCGGCTACATGTTCGACGGCGTCATCGCCATGACCGCTTGCGACAAGACCAACCCTGGTGCCGCCATGGCTCTACTCCGCCTGAATGTCCCGGGGCTCGTCTTCTACGGCGGCTCCATCATGCCCGGCAAACACAAAGACAAATTCATCACCATCCAGGACGTCTTTGAAGCCGTCGGCGCCCACGCCGCCGGTAAGATCGATGCCGCCGAGTTACTCGCCATCGAGAACGCGGCCTGCCCCGGTGCCGGCGCCTGCGGCGGCCAGTTTACGGCCAACACTATGGCCACGCTGCTCGAACTGATCGGCCTTTCGCCTTTTGGCGTCAACTCCATCCCCCAACCCGATGACCGCAAGCGCGAAGCCGCCTTCGAGTGCGGCAAGCTGATCGTCGAGGCCGTGAAGAAGGACTTGCGTCCGCGCGCTCTCTGCACGCGCGCCGCCTTCGACAATGCCATCGCCTCGGTCGCCGCCAGCGGCGGCTCCACCAATGCCGTCCTCCACCTGCTCGCCATGGCCAAAGAAGCCGGCGTCAAGCTCAACATCGACGACTTCCAACGCATCAGCGCCAAGACCCCGTTGCTGATGGACCTGAAACCGGCCGGTAAGTACACTGCCGCCGACATGGACGTCGCGGGCGGAATTCCCGTGCTTGCCCAGCGCCTCGTCGACGGCGGCTACATCAATCCCAAGTGCAAGACGATCACCGGCAAAACCATCGGCGAGGAGGCTGCCAAAGCGAAAGAGACGAAGGGTCAGGACGTCATCCGGCCGCTTTCGAACCCCATTAAGAAGTCGGGCGGCCTCGTCATTCTGAAGGGCAACATGGCCCCGGAAGGCTCCGTGCTCAAAGTCACCGGTATCGAAAAGAAGCTTCACCGCGGTCCGGCTCGCGTCTTCAACAGCGAAGAGCCGGCCATGAAGGCCGTACTCAAGGGCAAGATCAAGGCCGGTGACGTCATCGTCATCCGCTACGAAGGTCCCAAGGGCGGCCCCGGCATGCGCGAAATGTTAGGCGTCACCGGCGCCATTGCCGGATCCGGCCTCGGCGAGACCGTTGCGCTGATGACCGACGGCCGCTTCAGCGGCGCCACTCGCGGTTTCTCCATCGGCCATATGGCCCCCGAAGCCGTCGACGGCGGCCGCATCGCCATCGTCGAAGAAGGCGACATGATCACCATCGACCTGGTAAAGCGCACCATCGACCTCGAAGTCAGCGAGAAAGAAGTCAAGGCCCGCTTCAAGAAGTGGACCAAGCCCGAACCTAAATACCGCGTCGGCGTCTTCGCCAAATACATCCGCGACGTCTCCTCGGCCGCTGAGGGTGCTGTCACGGCGTTCGTCTTCCCCAAGGCCGCGAAGAAGTAAGTTCTTCCGTAGATTGCAGGAGTAGGCGGGTTCGTTCCGCCTACTCCTGGCAAAATTGCTGCAATTTCGGCATCCGATAACTTCGCTTCGCGGTGCATCCGCAGATACAAGGGTTCGGCCATTTCGCGTAACTGCACCTGGATCGCTACATCAGAATGCAGTCGCAGACAGTTCACTCGTACCCGGCCTTCGAGTACGGTTGATAACGCCGACGCTGCTGCGATCGGGCTCCTACCACTGCTGTCGCCCATCGAATTGCCCGTTTCCCCGTGAGGGCGTAGATCTCAACCTCGACTCGCAGATCGTTTACAACGGCCTCTGAGCCAAACCGGCGACGAACCTCGCGTAGTTAGGCATGAAGACTCTGTTTCTTGCACTCTGCAGCCTCCCGTTACTGGCCGCCGACCTGCTCCCCCTTGCGGATGGTAATCAATGGACCTATCGCCTGAATGACGGGACCTCGCGCTCCATCACGGTTGGTCTGCCACTTTCAGCCGGCGGGCATGTCTACCACCGGGTGAATGGCTACGCCGCCATGCCGCTCTGGCTGCGGTCCGACGCCACTGCGGTCTACTTTTATGACAACGACACCGGTACCGACCGGGAACTGGTGCGCTTCGCCAGCGGACCCGTCACGACGCCCATCTCCGGCTGCGAGCAATCCGCCGAAGCTAGGCGTACCGACTCTGCCTATGTGGGTGCCGTCGGCCGCTTCGAGAACCCGCTTGAGATCCGCTATCGGCCGCTCGCTTGTCGCGACGTCGGCTTCGAGACTGAAACCTACCTCGACAATATCGGCTTAGCGAAGCGAGTGGAATCCTCGATTGCCGGACCGCGAACCATGGAATTGATTTACGCGAAGGTCGGTGCGCTGACCCTGGAACCGGGTAAGAAGACCACGCTGTCGCTTGCGATTGAGTCTCCCGCCGCTATCCTGCCGGGTGACTTACTGGACCTCAAGGCCTCCTTGCGCCTGACCGTAGCCGATTTCAGCGCGTTGCGCCTTCGCTTCAGTTCTTCGCAACGCTACGACCTGGCCATTCGCGATGCCAGCGGCACGGTTGTGTACTCCTGGTCCGCGGCCATGCTCTTCCTGCAGGTTACCGGCACCGAGGTCATCTCGGGCACCCGGACTTGGCCGATCGAGGCGCGTGTCCCGGGGTTACAGCCGGGCAATTATCAAGTGGAAGCGTGGCTGACCCACGAGGGCGAAAGGCAATTGACCGTGGCCACGCCTTTGCTGGTGCCGCCCGCTCTTTAGCTGCGCGTACCATCAAGAACATGCCCCTTCATCCGTCTTCGCTTGAAGAAGCTTCGCGCCGGGCGACTGCGTATCTGGAGAGCCTCGACACTCGCGAGGTTGCTCCGGATGCGCGATTGCTGGCAGCCCTGGGCGGGGATCTGCCCGCCGGTCCGACGGATCCCAGGGCCGTCATCGCGCTGCTGGATGAAGCCGGCTCGCCGGCCACTGTCGCCAACGCCGGCGGTCGTTACTTCGGCTTCGTGAACGGCGGTGCGCTGCCGGCCTCGCTTGCCGCCACTTGGCTCGCCAGCGCCTGGAATCAGAATGCCGCGCTTCGGGTGATGTCGCCCGTCGCGGCGACGCTCGAAGAGCTTGCTCTGGAGTGGGCGCGCGACTTACTCGGCCTGCCCGCGGGCTGCGGTGGCGCACTCACCACCGGCGCGACCATGGCCAACCTCAGTGGTCTCGCTGCCGCTCGTCATCAGTTGCTGTCGCGTGCCGGCTGGGATGCTGACGCCGATGGACTTTTTGGGGCGCCCCCCCTGCAGGTCGTCGTGGGCGACGAAGTCCATATCTCGTTGCTGAAGGCGCTGGGACTCTTGGGACTCGGCCGACGCCGCGTGGTTCGGGTGCCGACCGATGCCCAAGGCCGTTTGCGCGCCGATTCCCTTCCGCAGTTCGACGCGCGGACGATCGTCTGCCTGCAGGCGGGTAACGTCAATACGGGGGCGTTCGATCCCGCGCGGGAGGTTTGCCGTCAGGCCCACGACGCCGGCGCCTGGGTTCACGTCGATGGCGCCTTCGGTCTGTGGGCTGCCGCCTCACCGCGCTACCGTCATCTGGCATCTGACTTCGCCGAGGCCGACTCCTGGGCCACCGACGGCCACAAATGGCCCAACACCGGCTACGACTGCGGACTCGCCTTCGTTCGTGACGCCGGCGCGATGCGTGCCGCCATGTCCATCACCGCCGCCTATCTGGCCATCGGCGAACAGCGCGAACCCTTGCACTACTCGCCGGAGATGTCGCGCCGCGCGCGGGGCGCCGAGCTTTGGGCCGGATTGCGTTCGCTTGGCCGGAACGGCGTGGCGGACCTGATTGACCGTACCTGCGGCTACGCCCGACGTTTCGCCGCCGGGCTCCGCGCGGCCGGCCACCAGGTGCTCAACGACGTTGTGATCAACCAGGTGCTGGTCTCTTTTGGCTCGCCCGGGAAGACGCGCGCCGTCATCCAGCGGATTCAGCAGGAAGGCGTCTGCTGGTGCGGCGGTACGGAGTGGCAGGGGCACACGGCGATGCGCATCAGCGTCTCGTCCTGGGCCACCACCGAAAGCGATGTCGACGCCAGCCTTGCCGCAATACTGCGCGCGGCGGGTTAGACCCCGGCATCGCATATACTGAGGCCTTTACTTTTCACCCGACTGAAAGATCGAAGTGCCTCCCCAACAAATCGAGCAGCTCCGTCGCAAAGTCGCCTGGCGCATTCTTCCGCTCGTCATCTGCCTCTACCTGGTGGCCTACCTGGACCGCGCCAACGTGGGCTTTGCCAAACTGCGCATGGCCAATGACCTTCAATTCTCCGAGGAGGTTTTCGGGCTCGGCATCGGAATTTTCTTCATCGGCTATCTGTTGCTCGAGATTCCCGGCGCGTTGTTGGTGGAACGTTGGAGTGCGCGCAAATGGTTCGCTCGCATCCTGATCACGTGGGGCTTTCTCTCCGCCGCCACGGCCTTTGTTGAGACTCCTACGCAGTTCAACGTCGTGCGCTTTTTATTGGGCGTCGCCGAAGCCGGCTTCTTTCCGGGCATCATCGTTTACTTCACCCATTGGTTTCCCATGCGGGAACGCGCTCGCGCGATGTCCGGCTTCATTGTGGCCATCCCGGTGAGCCTGGCGCTCGGCGCGCCGCTTTCGGCCCTGTTGCTCGATGTCCACTGGTTTGCCCTACAGGGCTGGCAGTGGCTTTTCATCCTGGAAGGATTGCCCGCGGTCTTCCTGGGAGTGTTGACCCTGTTCATCTTTACTGACCGTCCACGCGACGCCACTTGGCTGACCGCCGCTGAGCGCGACTATCTGGAAGGCACCCTGGCGGCGGAGGCCGCAGCAAAAGAGTCGGTGAAGAGTCTGACGGTGCGCGAGGCGCTGAAGCTTCCTACCGTCTGGCTGCTGGCGCTGGGTATCTTCGCGACGAATACGGGCGGCTATGCGCTGGGCTTCTGGCTGCCCACGACGGTCCGCAACCTGTCGGGCGGCTCGGACCAGTCGGCTCTGCTCTTTAGTGGCCTCTTCTATCTCTGTGGCGTCGTCGGCGTGCTTTATGCCGGCTATTCGTCGGATCGCACGGGCGACCGCAAGTGGCACTGCGTCGCCGGCCAAGCTTCCACCGGGCTCTTCCTTGCCGCCAGCGCCATCCCCGGCCAACCCTTCTGGTTAGTGATGATCTGGCTCTGTCTAACAGGTGTGGTCGCTTACTCCTGGCCGTCGCCCTTTTGGGCGCTGCCCACTCAGACGCTCACCGCGTCGGCGGCCGCGGCCAGCATTGGCTTCATCAATATGTTCGCCAACTTCGCCGGCTACGTCGGCAATCATCTGTTTGGCTGGATGAAGCAGCAGGGCGCTACCGATAGCGCCTGCCTGTTTTTCCTGGCCTTTTGCTATCTGCTCGGCGCCCTGATCGTGAGCCGGGTGCGGGTGGCGAGGGCGTGAGGCGCTTGCAGATACAATACCCTTTCCATGCCCTCGACACTTTTCGATCTCTCACACAAAGTCGCCCTGGTCAGCGGTGCCGCGCAGGGCATGGGCCGGGCGATCTCGCTCGCGCTCGCCGAGGCCGGGGCTGACCTGCTCCTGGTGGACCGTAACCTGGCCGGTGCGCAATGCACCGCTGACGAAGTGGCCGCGCTTGGCCGCCGCGCGATTGCCGACCCCACCGACATCTCTGACCCGACCCAAGTCCGGGCGCTCTTTGCCCGGCTTGATCGCGAGTTTGGCCGCCTCGACTTTCTTGCCAATGTAGCCGGCGAATCCATCATGGCCGCGCCGGAGACCATTTCTCTGGAAGAGGTGGAACAGGTGTGGCGCAATCTGGTGCTGGGGCGCTTCTGCGCCTGCCAGGAGGCCGGACGCCGGATGCTTGCCGCCGGCGGTGGCAGCATCCTGAACATTGGTTCCATCGCGAGCCTCACTGCGTTGGGTCGAGGCCACATTGCCTACTCGATGGCCATGGGCGCTGTTGTGCAGATGACCCGGGAACTCTCTACCGAATGGTCCTCGGGTGGCGTGCGGGTGAATGCGATTCTCCCCGCGCAGGTGATGAATCCAGGCCTCGCGCAGCGGATCGCCGAGTCGCCGCCGCTTGAGCAGCAGTTTCTCAGCGGCATCCCGGCCGGGCGCTTCGGCCATCCTGACGACATCCGCGGGCTTGCGGTGTTGCTGGCCTCGGACGCCTCACGATGGATCACCGGCGCGATAATTCCGATGGACGGCGGCAACCTCGCCATGAATGCGGGCGGCAGCCCCAGGAGACCTCAATGAACCTGTACCGCACGATGCAGTTGATTCGCACGGCGGAGGAGCAACTCGCTCGCTGCCACGCCCGCGGACTGGTCCACGGCGCTTGCCACACCTACGTCGGCCAGGAGGCGATCGCCACGGGCGTCTGCGCGCACCTGCACCCCAACGACGCAGTCTTCAGCACTCATCGCGGCCATGGGCACGCCCTGGCCAAGGGGTTGCCGCCCGAGGAACTCTTCGCCGAGCTTTTCGGCCGGGCCACCGGTTGCTCGCGTGGGCGCGGGGGCTCGATGCACCTTTTTTCGCCCGAAATCGGCCTGATGGGCACCAGCGGCATCGTTGGCCCATCCATCCTGCAGGCGGCCGGCGCGGGCTACAGCTTCTCTCTGCGCGGCACTTCGCAGGTGGCGGTGGCGTTCTTTGGCGATGGCGCGGTGAACAACGGCGCCTTTCATGAGGGACTGAATCTGGCGGCCATCTGGAAGCTGCCGGTGCTCTTCGTTTGCGAGAACAATCAGTTCGCCACGGAGGTTCCCTTTGCCTATTCGGCGGGCAATCCCGATGTCGCCTCTCGCGCCGCCAGCTACGGACTGCCCGGCGTCGCGCTGGATGGGAACGACGTACTGGCCGTCAGCCAAGCCGCCCAGACTGCGGTGGAGCGGGCGCGCCAGGGCCAGGGTCCGACGCTGCTGGAGTGCAAGACCTACCGCACGCGGCCACACTCCGAAGGCATGGGCGACTACACGTATCGCACCCGCGAGGAAGTGGCCGCCTGGCGTGAGCGTTGCCCCATCAAGCGGCTGCGCGCGACGCTGATTGAGCGCGGGGAAGCCACCGCCGCCGAACTCGATGCCGTTGACGCCGAGATCCAGGCCGAGATTGCCGCCATCAGCGCGAAGGCCGAGCAGGCGCCATTCCCTGAGCCCGTCACCGCCACCACGCATGTGTATGCGTCTCCCCGTCGCGCGGCCGCGCCCCCCGAACCGGAGGCCGCGGGCCGCGAAATTTCCTATAGCGCGGCGACGCTCGAAGCCCTTGACCGGGAGATGAGCGCCAATCCCCACATCTTCGTTTTCGGCGAGGGCATTGGGATTCGCGGCGGTAACTTCGGCACCACGGCCGGCCTCTACGCCAAGTATGGCCCGGCGCGTTTGCGGGACACGCCGATTACGGAGCGCGGCTTCGTGGGCATGGCGGGCGGAGCCGCGATGACGGGCACGCGCCCGGTGGTCGATTTCATGTTCATCGATTTCATCAACGATGCCTTTGGCGAAATCATCAACCAGATTGCCAAGATGCAATACATGAGCAGCGGCCGTCTGCGCATGCCGTTGCTCTTGCGGGGCTGTGTTGGCATCGGCCACGCCGCCGCAACGCACCATTCGGGCAGTTATCATTCCATCTATAGCCACCTGCCGGGCTTACGCGTGGTGATCCCGTCTACGCCTTATGACGCCAAAGGTTTGCTCACCCACGCTCTGCGGGTTGACGATCCGGTGCTCTTTCTTGAGCCGCGCGAATTGCTGGGCGCGAAAGGGCCGGTGCCGCCGGGAGACTACGAGATCGAGTTCGGCCAGGCCCGGATCCTGCAGGCCGGTAGCCAGGTGACGGTGGTGGGCGTCGGGCATATGGCGCAGCGAGCGTTGGCCGCGGCCCGGACCTTGGCGGCGGAGGGCATTTCCGTGGAGGTGCTCGATCCGCGCACGGTCTCGCCGCTCGATACCGCTTCCATCCTGGCCTCCGTGGCCAAGACCGGACGCTTGCTGATCGTCGACGAAGCTTTCGGCCCCTGCGGCATTGGGGCGGAAATCGCGGCGCAGATGGCCGACGTGGGCTTTGACTCGTTGGATGCGCCGATTCGCCGACTGAATGGCGCATTTGCGCCGACCCCTTACAGCCCAACGCTTGAGCCCGAGGTCATCCCGAGCCAGGCTGGCATTGAAGCCGCCCTGCGCCAGTTGGTGCGCGAGTAAGATGGCGATCACGATTACCGTCCCGCGCCTCGGCTGGTCAATGGAAGAGGGCATCTTTGGCGAGTGGCTGAAGCAGGCTGGCGAGCCAGTGGCCGCGGGTGAGCCGCTCTTTTCACTGGAAAGCGACAAGGTGACGATGGATGTGGAGTCGCTTGATAGCGGCACGCTCCACCTCCTGGAGGCGGGGCCGCGCTCGGGAGACGTCGTCACGGTGGGTCAGATCCTGGGTTATCTGCTGTTGCCGGGAGAATCTGCTCCGGCGTTGGCGGCGGCTCCAATTGCTTCCAGCGGTGTGCCTCCCGCCACGCCCGCGCCTCCGGAGCCCACGATCGCCATCCAGACCGCGACCCGGGTTCCTGCAAGCCCTCGGGCTCGCGCCGTGGCGCGTGAACTGGGAGTCGACCTGGCGCAGGTGCAGCCTCGCCCGGGCCAAGCCCGTATCGTTGCCGCGGATGTTCAAGCTGCGGTAAGGGTCCCGATCGTGGCAGCGGCGTCCCCTCGCCGAGGGGTGCTCGCCGCGCGGTTGGAAGAGAGCTTCCGCGCGCCGCATTTCTATCTACACGCCGACGCGGATGCCGAGGCTCTGGCGAGTTACCGCGACCAGCGGCGGCCCCTCGCCTACAACGACCTGCTGCTGAAAGCAATCTCGCTTGCGCTCACCCGCCATCCGCGCGTGAACGCCTACTGGGAGAACGGTGAGGTGACGGGACGCACCACGCACCATGTGGCCCTGGCCGCGCAGATCGGCGAGCAACTGCTGACGCCGGTGGTGGCCAACCCGGCCGAGAAGTCGCTGGCCCAGATCACGGCGGATCGAGTGGCCGTGCTGGAACGTTGCCGCCGGCGCGAAGCCCGCCCGGCGGATTTCGAGCACGCCAGCGCGACCCTCTCCAATCTTGGCCCCTTCGGCGTCGACCGGTTTCAGGCCATTCTCAATCCGCCGCAAAGCATCATCGTCGCCGCCGGCGCGCTTCGCAAACGTCCCGTGGTGGTAGGCGATGCCGTTGTCGCCCGTCTGACTTTGCCAATCTCCCTTTCCGTCGACCATCGCGTAGTGGATGGCGTGGCCGCTGCCGCCTTCCTTCAGACGCTGATCGCAATTCTCGAGGCGCCGGGCGAAAGCGGGGAGAGTTGGTCCTGAGTCTTGCTTCGGCTGACCCGGCCCACTCGAAGCGCACTTGCGCGACACTGGAAAAATGAGAACCGCGGGAAAGTTTCTTCTCTGGGCCCTGTGTGCCCTTTCATTAACGGCGCAGACAAGCCTGGAGATCGTGGCCGCCTACTACGGAGTCGCCGGTGGCAGCTTTGTGGAAGTGACCGAGTTGGTGCGAGGCCGGGCGGAGACGGAGGGCGTCGGGTTCCTGGTGGGAGCTGAGACCTTGGGGGGCGATCCGTTTCCCGGGCAGTTGAAGACGGTGCGGGTGTACTACAAGCTTGGTGGGCAGTTCCAGTCCGGCGAGTGGAAGGATAACGAGAATCTCCTGATTGGCCGGCTGACAGCGAACCGGGGCGCCGTGCGCGGCTCGATTCGGGGCGGGGGACGGGACCGGACCGGCCGTCCGATGGCGGGAGCGCTCTCGATTGCGCAAGCGACTTACGGCGCGGGCAACCGGACGGTGAACGTCACCAGCGTGCTGCAGAATCTGGTGCAGAACGATGTGCTCGAAATCGATGTGCCCGGAACGCTGTTGGGCGATCCGGCGCCGGGCTCGCTGAAGGAATTGGTGGTGAGCTATCGTTGGCAGGGCGCTTTGCGTGAGGCGCGCGTGCGGGATGGGCAACGTCTGCGTTTGCCAGCCGATGCCGCAGCTGCGCCGGTGATGCCTGTCGCCACAGGCCTCAAGATCTTGAGTGCGCAGTATGGCTCCGGCACGCGAATAATGGATGTGACGACGCTGCTGGCGAGCCGGATTTCCGCTGATCGCCTGGTGGTGCCGGTGGACAACAACAACATGGGCGGCGACCCGTTGCGCGGCGCCGACAAGGTGCTCACCATTGCCTACGAATGGAATGGCCAACGCTACACGGCTTCGGCCAAAGAAGGCCAGACGATGCGGCTACCGTCGGATGACGTTCTCGCCCGCTCACCCGCGGCGACGAACGTCCAGGCGGCATCGCTTCCGGCGGAAGGCGTCTGCTTTTATCCGGGCCAGAACTACCAGGGCACGCCGGTATGTGCGGCACTGGGGCAGGATCAGCCAAGGGTGAACACCACGTTCGGTTCGGTGCGGCTGCTCGGCTCGGTGCGGCAACTCGATCTGTATGAGACGGAGAACTATGCGGGCCGGACCGTAAGGTTAGCGGCCGATACGCCGGATCTCACCCGCGCCGGCGGCGGGTTCTTCGGTACCCCGGCCACCTGGGCCCCCAACGCCCGTTCGTTCCGGCTGAGCCGGTAAGGCGGCCTTTAGGCCGCGATGTGTACCAGGAGCACCGCGCCGAGCGGCGCTTTGACGGCGTGCGGCGTGTTCGCCTCCACTGTTTGAAGATCACCGGCGCGCAGCGTGCGCCACTCGTCCAAGATGGCGAACTCAGCTTCACCCTCCAGACAGTGAACCGTGATCGGCCCTGGCGCGGAGTGCTGGGGTAGCTCGCCGCCTTTACGCAGGTCGAGCAGGAGAATCTTCCAGCCCGGGCCGGAGGCCAGGACGCGGCGCGGCTTGTCGTTGGTCTGGGCGAGTTCCTGGGTAAGAGAAATCGAGAGGGGCATGGGGGTTCTCCTGATGGCGCGCGTGCATTTGGTCGTTCGCGACCGCCAGACCCTCGCCCATCCTACGGGCGAGGGTCAACCAGGCTTCCGCCTGAGCGGCAGGTACCAGATCCCGCACCGTCTGTTCGAAAAGTAAGAGCCAATCGGCGAGCAGGGCGCGGGTAAAGCCGTGCTGAAAATGTTTCGGGCCGACATGATATTGGAGGTCGCGGTCGCGAGCACCGCCGAGCACCAGCCACCAGAAATAGGTGAGGCGTTCTTTATGCAACGGCCAATCGGCAACGCTACCGAAGGGTGCGGCGAGCGTCGCGTGGGTACGGATGCGGTTATAGAACTCATCGACCACTTGGGCAATCACCGGGCGGCCGAGCGATTCCGCCAAACCTATATTATGCATACTAAATGCATAATATAGGATCCGGCAATGGGACGCAACCGTTTCACGTAGAATCAAACCCAGATGTTCCTGATTACGGTTGCTCTCATCCTCGCGATGTCTCCTCATCAGGCGCGGCGCCGGCCGGTGGGTTCCACGGTGGTGATCGACGGCTTTGTCACAGTGCAGTCGGGCGCTTTCAATTCATTCATGAACGATAACGGCTTCGTCCTGGGGGACGCGCTGACGGGAATCTATGTGGCGACCAACAACAAGGGTTACCGGTCTTTGGGAACCGCATTGGAGGTAAGGGGGACGCTGACGGATCAAAACGGTTTACTGGTGCTGCGCGCCAACGACATCCGGCTGGCGAAAGGCCACAGTTTGATGCGGCCGCGGAAGATTGAGCTTTCGCAGGTGGACGAGATCCGCGAGGGACAACTGGTGCGGATTGAGGGCGAAGTGGCGCGGGCGCCGGTGCGCGATCTGCCGGCGGGCTATAAGGTCTTTCTGCGAGATCCTTCCAAAGGCGAGGTGCAGGTTTTTTTCCCGGCACAGATTCCGCCCGATCCCGAACTGATTGCTCCGGGCCGCATGGTGCGGATTGTGGGCTGGTGTTCGCAGCACAACGATACCTACGAGGTAGTGGTTCGGTCGAAGAAAGATGTTCGGGCCCAGTAGCCGTCCCGGGGGAGTACCAAAATCGTGTGGTCCCGTATCGCGGCGGAGCGAAAGCACCGATAATGGAAGACCGACGTGCCGTTTTCGCCTGCCATTCTTGCCATACTGATGCTCGCCGCCTCGCCGCCGAGTGCGATCTCGACCCGATCGCAGCCAAAGACGAAACCGTCGATTGTCGCCGAAAAGCAAGTGAAGCGGGCCGCCGCCGTGAAGTTTCAGCTCCGCTACTTTGACCGGGCCGCGGCCGCACGGTGTCGGCAGCCGGGTCGGCCTCCCTGCCGGGTCCAGTTTCGTCTGCTTGATGGCGGCAAAGCCGTGGTCGCCTTTGGCCCGCCGGAGATGGATGCCAAAAGTGTCTCCTGGAGCGGGCGGATTGAGGGCACCAAATTTGGCGTTGGCGCAGTTGTAATCTACGAAGATGTCGTTTCCGGTTCGCTGCGGTTCGACGATGGGCGAGTGGTGGATTTGATCACGTCGGGTCGCGACGTGTGGATGCGGGAGATCGATACGGCAGTGCTGGATCGCGAGATGGAGGGACGGGAGTGAAAAAAATGAAGAGATTTCGCACGGGATTACGCCTTACGGGTTGTATGCGCTTGTTCCTTCGATGGTCGTCACTGTTTTTGCTCGCGTGGGGAGGGTTGAACGCCCAGGACGTGCCTCCTGTGGCCGCTTACCGTCCCCGGGCTGCCAACGCCAAAGAGGCTTCGCGTCCGCAGGCGCGGGAAGTAAAGCGTCTGCAGGCCGTGGAGATGAACACCGACCTGTTCGACAAGCCGCACGCTCGCCGATTTGCCGGCCGGGGCGACTTGAAGCCGCTGCGCGTCCTGTTTCCGCTTTTCGATGGGGCTGCGCGCACGGTGAGCTTTCGGCAATCCGAGGTCTCGAAAGATGGCCGCACCGCTTCATGGACCGGCAGCATTGAAGGCGATCAGTATGGCTCCGCGGTGCTGGTGCACCACGACGACGTCATCTCCAGCCATCTCTTCCTCGGCGATGGACGCGTTTTTGAGGTCGTCACGCGCGATGGCGGAACCTATTTGCAGGAGTTCGACCCGTCGTCGATCCGGGAGACGGCCAATGACGCGTTGGAGTCCGGCTTGCCGCCGATTTTCCCTATTGCCGATACCGCGGTGGCGGACGACGGCAACGTGATCGACGTGATGGTGGTGTACACGGCGGCGGCCCGGGCGGCGGTGGGTGGCGAGGCGCAGATGCAGGCGCTAGTGCGCGAAGGCGTGGCGCTCTCGAATCAGGCTTATGCCAATAGCGCGATCGACCAGCGGTTGCGCCTGGCTTATGCCGGCGAGATCGACTACGCCGAGTCCGGCAGCATGTCCACCGATTTGGATCGGCTGACGGGACTGACGGATGGCCACATGGACAACGTGCACCAACTCCGCGATCAGTACGGGGCCGATTTCGTCAGCCTGTGGATCAGCCGGAGCGATGATTCCGCCGGTTTGGGATGGCTGAACACAACGCAAAGCACCGCCTTTGCCCGCCGCGCCTTTAATGTCTGCGACCGGCGTGCCGCCGTCAGCAACCTCACCTTTCCTCATGAACTGGGCCACAACATGGGCTCGAACCACGATCGCGATAACTCCAGCGGCGCACCGCTATTCCCCTATTCTTATGGCTTTCAACAGGCGGCCACCGCGCCTTTCTACCGGACGGTGATGGCTTATGCGTGTTCGGCGGGGGTCAACTGCCCACGGCTACCCTATTTTTCCAATCCTGATGTGCGCTATGCCGGCACGGCTACCGGTGTTGAAGCGACTGCCTCGCGTTCGGCCGACAACCGCCGGACCTTCAATGAAGGCGTCCGGTGGACGGCTAACTTCCGGTCACAGAGCAACGCGCCGACCCCGACGCTTTCGATCGCGCCATCCCGGTTCAATGCGACGGCTGCAGGCGGCAGCGCCGGCGTCGACGTGACGGCCACCGGCGCGTGGGCGGTGCAGAATCGCTTGAGCTGGGTGCGCATCACCAGTGGCGAAAGCGGCAGCGGCAATGGCCGCGTTGAGTTTACCGTGGCGCCGAATACGCAAACCATTTCGCGTTCCGGAACGTTTAGCATCGGAACCGAGAGCGTGGCAATCTTGCAGGCGGCTGACGAAACCGTCACCTGTACGCTGCTGTCGATCACCGCCGGCTCACCGGTGGCGGGGATGCTTGCTGAGAACGGCTGCGTCAGCGCGCTCCGCAGCAATAGTTACGCCGCACGATACGTCTTCAACGGCGTACAGGGTCAGCAGATCGCGGTGGCCGCCACGTCGGGCGATCTTGACCCTTACCTTTACCTGGTGTCGCCCGATGGCGCCGTACTGCAGGAGAATGACGATAGCGGCGGCTCCACGAACGCTCGCGTTCCCGCGACTTCGGGCTTCTTTACCCTGCCGGTTTCCGGACTCTACACCATCGAAGTTTCCACCTTTGCTCCGCGTGCTACCGGGAACTTCAACGTCTCCGTGACGACCAATACCGCCGCATGCACCTATACCCTCAACCCGGCATCGGCTCAAGCCGGGGCTGGACAAGGGCAAGGCGTGGTGAATGTCACCACGCAAGCTGGTTGCGTCGTCACCGCGGTGTCGAACGCCCCTTGGATCCTGATTCGCTCAGCCGGCGAAACCTCCGGCAACAGCACGGTGGCTTACGAAGTGCGTCCCAATACCGGCGCCTCCCGCACGGGGAACATTACGATTGGGGGACGTCAGTTCACGCTGACTCAGGCGGGCCAGCCGACGGGCTGCGCCGTTACGCCGATCGCGCCCGGGCAATCGCTCAACGGAAACCTGACGGCGACCAGTTGCCTGGGTCAGTTCCGCCAAGGCACCTTCTATGCTGCTCGATACCGCCTGAGCGGAACGGCGGGGCAGCGGGTTCAGATCACCCTGACGTCGCCCACTCTCGACACCTACATGTATCTGATCGGGCCGGATGGCCGGGTGGTCGCTGAAGACGACGACGCGGCCGGCAATCTCAACTCGCGGATTCCCACCACGGGCGAGTACTTCGGCCTGCCTTCGACCGGCGATTACATCATTGAGGCGACCTCCTTCGATCAGCGAGCGGCCGGAGCCATCACCCTTGCAGTGACGGAGGCAGGTGCCGGCCCAGCCGTTTCGGGCGTGCTGGTCCCGGGACAACCTTATCTGGTCAGCCTGCCGCCGGCCGAGCAAAACACGCTGTTTGACGACCGTGTGCTCGAGATCACCGTACCCGAAGGCGCGCGCCGGCTGGAGATTCGCACCGAGCCGTCAGAGGCGGGGCACGATATCGACCTGTTCGTCCGCTACGGCGCGCCGCCTGCAATCGCTGACCAAAACGTCGTTTCCGACCATCGGTCGCAAGGCGAAACCGGCGCTGAGCGAATCGTGATTGACGCGGTTTCGCAGCCCGCGCTGCGCGCCGGAAAGTACTATGTGGCGCTTGCCCAATTCACGCACAATGTCGCGAGCGACGTGAATGTGATCGCTACAGTGGACACCGCGCCGCGATCCAGCTTCACGCTTCGCGAACGGGTGATCTCGCGGACGGCCCCCAGCGGCTGCACAACCCCGGCCGCGGCGGAGACCTTTGCTCCGACGGATGCCCGGGCCCACCTGTATTTCATCGGCGAAGGCAATCAGAACGGTGTCGCGCGTGTCGAGTTCATCGATCCACAGGGCGTGCGCCAGGCCAATGTGGCCTTTGAACCCCAACCCGAGGCGGGAGTGTATTGCCGCACCGCCAGCTTGCCGATCGCCAGCACGCCGAACGCGACCCGTCTTGGCCGTTGGACCGTGCGCGCTCTTTGGGATGACGCGGAAATCACCACGGCCACGTTCGTGATTCAAGCTTCCACGGCGGCGCCGCCCACGGGAACATTTCCCGTGCTGGTGTCCGGACGGGCGCAGAGTTTCTCCTTTCAGGCCGTGACGGTCCCCAGTCTGCTGAGCCGCGACGGCACCTACCAGATCACGGTGCCGGCCGATGCGACGCGAATGGAGATTCGCCTCGCGACCACCGTCCCTGCCAACGCCGACCTTGACCTTTACGTTAACTTCGGCCAGCCGTCCACGGTGGCCAACGGTTCGGTGGTTGCGGACCATTCCGCGGCTTCCGCCAGCGGAAACGAAATCATCGTGATCGACCGCAACTCGTCTCCGCCCTTGCGAGCCGGCACTTACTACGTCACATTGGCGCTGTATTCGACGGGAGTGAACGTCCAAGGGTCAGTAACGGCGACGTTCCAGACCCCCGGGGCCTTTACGGTGCGCGAGCGCATTATGTCGCGCACCGCGGCGACGGCTTGCGCGACCCCGGCCGCGGCGGACACGTTCCTGGCGGCCGATCCGCGGGCGGTGCTGTTCTTTGTCGGAACCGGGACTCGCGGGGGCATCGCCAGCGTGCAGTTTGTGGATCCTTCGGGCACCGTGCAAAGGAATGTGACCTTTGAGCCGTATTCGGTGGACGGTGCCGGCTGTTTCAACGCCACCCTCGACATCGCCGGGACGGCGAATGCCCAACGCCTGGGCCGCTGGACGGCACGGGCCTTCTGGAACGGCTCTGAGCTGTTTGCCCTCAACTTTACGATCGCGGCTTCAGGGCCGTCGACAGACTTCCCGGTGCTGAGCCCTGGTCCGGCCTTAACGTTCAACTTTGCGCCCGTCACCAGCGCTTCCTTTGCCGGCACCTACATACTGAATGTGCCCGCCGGCTTCACCCGCCTCGACGTGAGCCTGGTGACGACGACGCCCAACGTCGATATCGACGTCTATGTTCGTTACGGCCAACCGCCCACCGGCACCACGTTTGACCATTTGGGCGATTCGGTGACCGGCAGTGAGTTCGTCTCCATTACCAGCGGCAGCACTCCGCCCTTGCGTGCCGGTACCTACTACATCTCGCTCGCGGTTTTCACGCCGAACATCCGTTCGACCGGAACGCTGCGCGCCACTTTGTCGGCGACCGGTGACGAGCCGCTTCTCGAAAAGCTACCCCAACCGATTTCGGATCAGGCTGAGCCCCTCGCGATTCGCAAAGACACGGCGTCTTTGCGGCAGGATCGCGGCCCGATCCGCTCACGACTGGAGGCTTTGCCGCCCTCCAGTGCGAAGCCGGACAAGACTAAGACGAAGTCGCACGTGCCTCGCTAGGGGAGGCTCAAGAACTTGCGGGACCGGTCGGGAGACCGGTCCTACAGGAACGGTACGAGCTAGATCATGGCGGGCCGCACTTCCGCGACCTCGATCGTAACTTGCGCGCGGTAGCGGGCTCCGCCGAGAGTCGTGACCAAGCCCTCGAGCTGATAGGTGCCGCCGGATAGTACTTTGCCGTCCAGCCCCTTGAGGGGGATGGACACTACCCAGTTGCGCTCCTGGTTGATGCGCAGCGTCGTGAGCGCTTGCGTGAAGGCTTGGCCGTCGCTCCACTTGAAGATGGTCTTGCCGGTGCGGTCGGTGAGGATGTAGTCGACCTCCTGGCTGGTGCCGATTTCGAGCACTAACGGATCGGTGGAGTCCGAGTGGCGCAAGGTCATGCGGGCGGTGAGGACGGGGATGTCACTCGTCGTGTTCAGGTAGACGGCTTTGTCGGTGGTGAGGGAAAAAGTGGTTTCGTGGGTCGAGATCATGACGGTGCCATTGATGCGCGCGTAGGTGAGGTCATAGGTGCGCGGTCCGGCGAGGGTGATTTCCATGCGCCGCAACAGGCCGATGTAGGGCAGGTAGTAGTCAGCGGTGATGCCGGCGTCGGCGCAGACGTTGCCGCCATAACGGATTGCGGCAATCGAACTGAACTCGCCCAGCGGAAAGCTGCCGCGAAAAGCCTTGCTTTCAATTTCGGCGGTGGTGTTGCAGGGATGCGCGGAGGTGGGAAAGCTGGTCTTCTCCCGGGCTGTGAAGTCGAGGTACGGCCGCTCAGTGCGGGAGTTCCGGTCGTAGCTCACCAGCACACCATCGGAACTGGCGCGCACCCAGGATTCCGCGCCGAAACCCGTCAGGACGGAGTATGTGTTTCCCGCCACTGTTTCCTGCCGGGCTACCGACACCACCTGCTGCGCCCCACCGGACGTGCGATAGATCCACTGGTTGCCGGGCTGCAAGGGAAGGTACTCCGGGACCTGGGCGAAGGTGCCGAGCACCGAGAGGAACAACATGGTCAGACTTTTCATAGATGATGACTCCAAACTGAATGGACGCCGCTCCGATATGCGCGTGCGGCTCTATGAAATGACGCGCATCCCGAAAAGATTGTGGCTCACTGGCCCTCGGTGTTTACAATTCCGCGGCTGGATTGCGTTCAAATAGAGCAGGAGGCGGAACGCGGTGCAAGTGATTGGTTTGCTGTTGCTGGTGGTGGGCGGGATGGTGGCCCAGTCGCGCCCGATGAGCAACACCTCGATGAGCGACACGGAGATTCGCGCCTACCTGCCCCGCCTGCTGGAGCCCGGTCAGCGCGAGGCGAACATCAGTGCGGTCGACGGGCAACACCTGCACGACTTGGTGGTCCGGCTGAAGGCCAAGCGGGTGCTCGAGATCGGCACTGCCAAGGGCTATTCCGCGATCTGGCTGGCGATGGGCTTGCGAAAGACGGGTGGCCAGTTGGTGACGCTGGAGATTCATGAGGCCTACCAAGCCGTTGCACGGGATCATCTGGCTGCGACCGGGCTCTCGCCCTTTGTTGACGCCCGGCTGGTGGATGCGCTGGAAGCCGTGCCGGATATCGAAGGCCCCTTTGACCTGGTCTTTATCGATGCCATCAAGACGGACTATCTGCGCTACTACGAAATGGTGCTCGATAAGGTGCGCAAGGGCGGCGTGATTGCTGCCCACAACGTCACTTCCAACGCACAGCAGCTTCAGGACTTTCTCACTCGCATCAAGAGCGACCCGGCAGTGCGCACGGAATTCTTCGGCGGTAGTCCGCGCGGCCTGTCGCTCAGCTATAGAAAATAGTCCGCAGTCTGAGGAGCGGCTATCGTCGGCCTCCTCCGACAAAATGCACCACCTCGAGCTGTGCGCCGTTAGAAATCGCCGTGGTTGGCCAATCTGTTTTCCGCACGATTTGGCGGTTTAATTCGACGGCGACGCGGTCAGCAGGCAGGCCCAAATGAGTGAGGAATGTTGCAATGGTTAGCCCTTCCGGGAGTTCCTGGTGGTCGCCATTCAATGCGACTGATATAGTCTTGATTTGATTCGACATGTGAGGGAGGGAAGTTGGGTTTGACACCCCCTTCCACACCCAATTATATTGGGATTTAACAGTTGGGGCTCCCTCGCCTGCCGCCCCAGCAAAAAAAGCTTCTTAAGCAATGCCGGAAAGCCTAGCCCAACAATACTTCCCTCTCCTGGTCCAGATTCTTTTAGCCGTTCTGGTAGCGGGTGGCATGGTTGCCGCTGGCCTCCTGATCGGCAAGAAGGTGAAGAATCGCGTCAAAGAGATGCCCTATGAATGCGGCATGACCCCGACGGGCAACGCACGTGAACGATTCAGCGTGAAGTTCTACCTCGTTGGCATGTTGTTTATTCTGTTCGACATCGAAGCCGTTTTCCTTTTTCCCTGGGCCGTCGTTTTCAGGGAATTGAAGCTGTTCGCCTGGTTTGAGATGGTGACGTTTGTAGTTTTGATCCTGGCGGGTTTCTTTTACATCTGGAAGAAGGGGGCGCTGGATTGGACTCAGACTGAGACGTCCAAAGCCCACAAGCCGCCCACCGCGCTTGACCTCATGTTGAGTGACGAGTTGGAAGTGGCTGGCCGGCGCTAATGGCGATGATTTGCCAGGCCGGGAAAGAAGCTCTGATCGTATGATTGCTGAATCAGTTTTGGCCCGGCCGGATGTTGCAGCTGCGTTCGCTGCGCTTCCCGGGGCGATCTCCAGTGGGCAGGAGTCAAACGGCGAGATCACGTTGCACGTGGATCCCGCAAGCCTGTTTCCGTTGGCCCAATTCCTCAAGACTCAACAAGGCTACGAGCGGTTGAGCGCGGTCACTTGCGTCGATTGGCATCCTCGCGAACCGCGGTTTGAGGTGGTCTATCAGCTGCATTCCATCCGGCACAATCGCCGTCTCCGGCTGAAGGTGACCTTGCCGGGCACGAATGCCCAGGTGGAGTCTGTGGTGGGCGTCTGGCGCAGCGCCAACTGGTATGAGCGCGAGGTGTTCGACCTGTTTGGCGTCACCTTCCTCCATCATCCGAATTTGCGTCGCATCTTAATGCCTGAGGGCTGGGAAGGTCATCCGCTGCGGAAGGATTTCCCGGTGCATGGCTACAAGTACAGCTATCAGGAGGGGTAAAAAGATGGAAGACACGCTGATCGCCTCACCTGAAACCGGCAGTACGCGCAAGATGACCCTGAATATGGGTCCGCAGCACCCGTCCACGCATGGCGTTCTCCGCATCGTGCTGGAACTCGATGGCGAAACGATTCTCACCGCCGCCCCGGATATTGGTTATCTGCACACCGGCATCGAGAAAGAATTCGAAGCCAAGCTCTACGCGCAAGGCACGCCCCTCACCGATCGCGTAGACTACCTCGCAAATCTCTCGAACAATCTCTGCTACGCGTTAACGGTGGAGCGACTGCTTGGCCTTGAGATTCCCGCCCGCGCGAACTTTACCCGGGTGATGATGGCCGAATTGACGCGCCTGAATAGTCATCTGGTCTGGTTGGGCACGCACGCGCTCGACATCGGCGCGATGAGCATGTTCTTTTACTGCATGCGCGAACGCGAGGACATCCTTCGCATCTTCGAGATGTTCTCCGGCCAGCGCATGATGACCAGCTACATCCGCATCGGTGGTTTGGCGCTGGATCATCCCCGTGGCGGTCTGGACGCGGTACGCAAGTTCATCGACGCTTTCCCGTCGAAAGTCGACGAGTACGAAAACCTGCTCGATCAGAATCCGATCTGGAAAAACCGGACGCAGGGCGTGGGTCACATCCCGCTTGACGACATGCTGGACTTGGGCGTAACCGGGCCGATGATTCGCGCCGCGGGCCTGGCCTGGGATATCCGCAAGAGCGAACCCTACTCGGGTTACGACCAATTTGACTTCGAGATTCCGACGCGCCAGGAAGGTGACGTCTACGCGCGTTACCAGGTGCGGATGGACGAAATGCGGCAGTCCGCGCGTATCATTCAGCAGGCGCTCGACGGGATGCCGGAAGGCCCCTTTAAAGCTGATGCGCCGAAGATCCTGCTGCCGGACCGGGAAAAGATGAAGACGCAGATGGAAGCGCTCATCTATCACTTCAAGATTGTTACCGAGGGCTTTGCAGTTCCCAAGGGCGAGGCTTACGTAGCGGTGGAGTCGCCGCGCGGCGAATTGGCTTACTTCATCGTCAGTGACGGTGGTTCGAAGCCTTACCGGGTGCACATGCGCACGCCAAGTTTTGGCAATTTGCAGGCGCTTCCGGCCATGATCGAAGGCACGCTGATCGCCGACTCCATTGCGGGACTCGGCAGTATGGATTTCGTATTGGGAGACGTCGACCGATGAGCATCGCGCTTTCCGCGGCCACCGAGGCGCGCTGGCAGAAGATTCTTGACGCCTACCCTGAAGGCCGGAAGCGTTCAGCCGTGATCCCGATGCTGATCTTCGCGCAGGACGAGACCGGCATTATCACCCGGGAGTTGATGGAAGAGATCGCCCGGCGCGCCGAAGTGGACTATCTGCAGGTGGAAGAAGTCGTGGGCTTCTATTCAATGCTGCGCAAGCAGCCGCTGGGTAAGTACCACGTCCAAGTCTGCACGAACATTAGCTGCATGCTCGCCGGCGGCATGGAACTGTGGCATCACGCTTGCGAAAGTCTGCACCTCAAGAACAAACAGACTTCCGCAGACGGCCTGATTTCGATTGAAGAAGTGGAATGCATGGGCGCCTGCTCCTGGGCCCCGGCCGTGGAGGTGAATTACGATTTTCATCACCACGTAACTCCAGAGCGGTTCGATGAGATCATCCTCGAACTGAAGGGAAAGGGCTAAGTGTTTAACCCACCGAGTCCGCACGAAGTAAAGATTTTGACCCGCCGCTTCGGCGTGCAGAATTCGCACACTATCGACGCGTCCTTGGCGCACCAGGGCTATGACGGCCTGAAAAAAGCCATCGCCATGGGTGCCGACGCGGTCATCAACGAGATTAAAGCGTCTGCACTGCGCGGCCGCGGCGGCGCCGGTTTCCCCACCGGTATGAAGTGGAGCTTCATACCGCGGACTTCGCCGAAGCCAAAATACATTGTCTGCAACGCTGACGAAAGCGAACCCGGCACGTGTAAAGACCGCCTGCTGATCCAGAACGATCCCCATAGCCTGATTGAGGGCATTGCGATAGCCGGCTTCACCATGAACTCGAATCGCGGCTACATTTATGTGCGCGGCGAGTACCGGTACCTGATTTACATTCTTGAGACGGCGATCGCGGAAGCCTACAAGCACAACTTACTCGGCCAGAACATTTTGGGCACGGGCTGGAACTTTGACTTGTTCGTGCATTCCGGCGCCGGTGCTTACGAGTGCGGCGAGGAAAGCGCCCTGTTGAATTCGCTGGAGGGGAAGCGTGGGACTCCGCGCTTGAAGCCCCCGTTCCCGGCCACCCATGGTCTGTATCAGTCGCCCACGTTGCTGAATAACGTGGAGAGTTTTTGCGCTGTAACCCACATCATCCGTGATGGCGCGGCTGACTTTGCGAAGCATGGCCCGGAGAAGAGTGGCGGCACGCGGCTCATGTGTATCTCGGGCCACGTTCAGCGCCCCGGCGTCTACGAGATGCCGCTTTCGACGACGCTGCCGTTCCTCATCAACGAAGTGGGCGGTGGATTGCGTCCCGGCCGAACGCTGAAGGCCGTACAGCCGGGCGGCTCGTCGTCGCCGATTCTTTTGCCAGAAGAATGCAATGTTGGCCTCGATTTTGACTCGCTCGCCAAGGCCGGCACCATGGCTGGTTCGGGTGGCATTGTGGTGCTCGACGATACCGCGGACATCGTGGCCTACGCACTCCGGATCATTCGTTTTTACCAGCATGAAAGTTGCGGCTGGTGTATTCCTTGCCGGGAAGGCACCACTTGGCTCAAGAAGATTCTCGAACGTCTGAATCAGGGCGAAGGCACCATGAAGGACGTTGACTTAGTTGGTGAGCTAGCCAAGAATATGTTTGGCCGCACATTCTGTGCGCTGGGCGATGCCGCGGCCTGGCCGACCGGATCGATTGTGAAAAAGTTTCGCGGAGAGTTTGAAACGAAGCTGGCGGCCGTGCAGGCGCGACAAGTGCCGGCGGAATTGGTCAACATCGGATAAATCATGGCCACGACTACCGCACCGCCCACTGTCATTAATGCCAAATTGAATGGCCAGGATATTCAAACCAAGCCCGGCACGCTGCTGATCAACCTCACGAAGGAACTCGGCATCGAAGTACCGGCTTTCTGTTATTACGAAGGTTTCTCGTTGCAGGCAGCTTGCCGCATGTGTCTGGTGCAGGTGAATAGTTCACCGAAGTTACTGCCGGGTTGCACGACGATCGTTACTGAGGGCATGGTCATCGAGACCGAAAGCCCACTGGTCGTCGAAGCTCGTAAGTCGATGCTCGAGTTTCTGCTGACGAATCACCCGCTCGATTGTCCGGTGTGCGACAAGGGCGGCGAATGCGAATTGCAGGACATGGTCTTCAAGTACGGCGCCGGCGAAAGCCGCTTCGTCGACATTAAGCACCACGAGCCGGAACGTCCATTCTCGCCGGTGGTCTACTACGATCCGGCGCGCTGCATTCTCTGCTACCGTTGTGTCCGCGTCTGCGACGAAGGCTACGGCGTGAATGCTCTCGGCGTCGTAAATCGCGGCGTGCTCAGCGAAATCGCCCCCAATCGCGGCGATCAGTTGAATTGCGACGAATGCGGCGCCTGTATCGATATCTGCCCGGTCGGCGCGCTGACTTCGAACACCTATCGCTATAAGACTCGCCCCTGGGAAATGAAGCATGTGGGCACCACTTGCGCCCATTGCTCCAATGGCTGCAAGACGACCTTGGGCGTGCGCAATGACGAAATCATGCGTGCCAACAATCGTGACTCTTCCGGCCTGAACGAAGAGTTCCTGTGCATCAAGGGCCGTTTCGGTTTTGACTTCAATCACCACCCCGACCGCCTGCAATCGCCGATGTTGCGCATCGATGGCGACTTACAGCCAGTTAGTTGGTCAAAAGCTCTAGCTGCCGTTGCGGCCAAGTTCAACGAAGTGAAGGCGGCGGGTGGTAAGTTCGGCATCGTCGCGTCGAATCGCACCAGCAACGAAGAGAATTACTATCTGCAGAAGTTCGCGCGCACCGGACTTGGCACCAACAACATTGACCATGCCCGGACCGGAGACGTCGTTACGCTGGTGGATGCGCTTTCGGGTAAGCAAGGCAAGCTGGCCACCATGGCCGACCTCTACCAAACCAAGGCCGCCCTGGTGATTGGTAGCGATCTGGCGCAGCAGCACCCGCTGCTGGCCTACGAACTGCGCCGAAACTGGCGGCATCATCAGGCTCGAATCTATGCGATGACGCCCGGCCCAGTGCGTGAAGACAAGTATGCGGCAGCCACGGCCCGAGTTGCCTTCGGTGAGGAGATCGCGGCCCTCGAAGGTTGGCGGGAGCAACTCGCCAAAGAGCCTGAACTTCTCATTCTGTTTGGTGATTCGATCAAGGGCGCGTCTCTCCGGCAGTTGGTAGATTTTGGCGAGTCGCTGGGCATTCCGGTGAAGTACGTCGCACTGGTCGACTACGCCAATTCGCGCGGAGCCATCGACATGGGGCTGGTTCCGGAATTGCATCCCGGGTTTGTCCCCTCAGGTCAGCCGGGCCTCACTCTACCGGAGATGCTCGACGACTCGCAGCTCGATGTGCTCTGGGTGGTCGGAGCCAATCCTCTGGCGAACCGTTCCCAGGCAAACCCCAAAGCGTTCGTCGTGGTGCAGGATTTGTTCCTCACCGCCACCGCGGCGCGTGCCGATGTCGTCTTCCCGGCCGCGTCTGCCTACGAAAAGAAGGGCACCGTGACCAACGTCACCGGCGAAGTGCAGAGGCTGACGGCGGCGGTGAAAACGATGGGTACCAAGACCGATCTCGAAATCTTTGGCCTGCTCGGCAAAGAAATGGGTCTCGAACTCGGTATTTGGTCTCCAGATGCCGTCTTCAATGAGATTCGGCAGAACGTGCGTGGCTATAATGTAACGATGCCGATTCTGGCCACCGGCGGCGCCGCTCCCACCACTCCCGTGAATGGTAAGGTGAACGTCGAAACGCGGTCGGATCTGGTGCATTCGGCTGGAGACACTTTGTTCACTTCGGGCTCAATGACGAAATACTCGCAAGTGCTGAATACCGTGGCCGAGCGGCCGGGACAGTTGTACAAACCGGTTTAAGGCATGGACTTCTTTCTCGTTAGTTTGATCAAGATTGTGGTGGTCTTTGGAGCGTTCATGACGACGCTCGCGTATCTGCAGTGGGTGGAGCGTAAAGTGCTTGCCCACATTCAATTGCGGCTCGGTCCACAACGAGTGGGGCCACATGGTCTCTTGCAGCCTTTGGCGGACGTCATTAAGTTAGCCACCAAAGAGGGCCTCATCCCGGCCAACGTCAACACCTTCTTCTACATCCTGGCCCCTTTCCTCGCGGTCTCCCTGGCGCTGATTTCGATTGCGGTGATTCCGTTCGGACCTGAGATCGAGCTCTTCGGTGTGCGCACCAACCTGGAACTGACCAGTCTCAACATCGGCGTCCTGCTGATCCTGGCAATTAGTTCTGTGGGCGTCTATGGCATTGCGCTCGGTGGCTGGGCTTCGAATAACAAGTACTCTCTGATGGGTGGGCTGCGCAGTTCCGCGCAGATGATTAGCTACGAGTTGCCGATGACCATCGCCCTGGCGACTCCGCTCCTTGTCCTGAACACGCTCGACCTGCGGCAAATTGCCGAAAGGCAAGGCGGAGGCTGGTTCTGGAATTGGACCGCTTTTAGTTACCCGCCTCTCCTCTTCATCGCCTTTATCGTCTTTCTGATTTCTGCCTTCGCCGAAACCAACCGGGTTCCCTTCGACTTACCCGAAGCGGAAAACGAACTGGTGGCGGGCTTCCATACCGAGTACTCCAGTCTGGCGTTTGCCGGCTTCTTTATGGCTGAATACGCCAACATGGTTACGATCACCTGCGTATCGACCACGATCTTCCTCGGTGGCTGGCATCCGCCTTTTCCGGCACCCTATTCAAACTTCGTACCGACCGCCCTATTCTGGTTCTTTGGTGGCGTTCTACTCTTTCACGGACTCACCCAGCCGGCACGCCGTTGGGACCGCTTTACGTTTCCCGCCTTTGGCGTGATCTCTCTGGGCTTGGGCGCGATTTTCCTCCTGGCTGCGACGGTTCTGCCGATCATCGGGCAGATTCTGCTGCCCGTCTTTTGGTTCGTAGCCAAAGTCGGTCTGCTGCTGTTCCTGTTCATCTGGGTCCGCGGCACGCTTCCTCGTTTCCGTTATGACCAACTGATGCGCTTCACCTGGACCTTCCTCTTCCCGGTGGCCCTCGGCTGTCTGCTGCTCACCGGTCTCGGAGTGGCCCTGTTCGGATGATCCCCATGCCCAATCTCGATGTCCTCGGCTTCCTGGTGCTGGCCACCTTTGCCGTCCTTTGTGGGCTCAGTGTGATCCTGCAAAAGCATGCCGTTGCCAGCGCCCTCTCCCTGGTCGGGGTGATGGGTTCGCTGGCCGTTTTGTATCTGATGCTTGGCGCTGAGTTCCTCGCCGCGGTACAGATGATCGTTTATGCCGGCGCTATCATGGTGCTGTTTGTCTTCGTCATCATGCTGCTGAATTCCGGCTCTGAGCGCCCGGCTAAGGCTCGTTACTTCGCCTACCTCGTGGGCATCCCCTCGTTGCTCGCATTTCTCGGTGTGATCAGCTTTTTCATCCTGAAGGAGTTACCCAACACTTCTTCCGTGCAGTTCGGAGCCTTCACGCAAGGCGGCCCGGCGCCCGTGGGACGGTTGCTTTTTACCCAGTATCTGCTGCCCTTCGAAGTGACTTCGCTTCTGGTCTTGATCGCCATCATTGGCGCCATGGTTCTGGCGAAGAAGGAGATCGACTAGCATGATGCTTCCGAACGCCGTTCCAGTGAGTTGGTATCTGATTTTGAGCGCCATTCTCTTTTCGATGGGTGTGGCCGGCTTTCTCATCCGCCGGAACATTATCACGGTCTTCATGTGCATCGAACTGATGCTCAATGCCGTGAACTTGAGCTTCGTGGCTTTTTCTTACGAGCTCAAGAAGATCGATGGCCAGCTATTTACTTTCTTTGTCATGGTGGTCGCCGCGGCTGAAGCCGCGGTGGGTCTGGCGATTATCCTTACGGTGTTCCGTCACCGAATGTCGCTCGAAATCGATGACGTGTCCAGTTTGAAGAACTAAACCATGACTGAATCTCAAAGCCTTTGGCTCATCCCCATCCTGCCGCTGATCGGCGCAGCCCTCAACGGACTGCTGGGACGCCGTTTGCCGAAGATGGCCGTGAGCGCGATTGCGATCCTTTCCGTTTTGGGTTCCTTCCTGTGGGTGATGAAGTGCCTCTCCGCCCTCGGCAATCTTGATACGCCGCACGCCGAGCACTATTTCACCTGGATTCAGAGCGGTGCGCTCGAGATCGGCGTCGACTTCATGGTCGATCGCCTGACGCGCATCATGCTGCTGATCGTTACCGGCGTCGGTCTGCTGATCCACATCTACGCGGTTGGCTACATGGATCATGAAGAGGGCTTCTCGCGCTTCTTCAGCTACTTGAACTTGTTCATGTTCTTCATGCTGACCCTGGTGTTGGCGAAGAACTTCCTGCTGGTGTTTGTTGGCTGGGAAGGCGTCGGTCTGGCGAGCTACTTACTGATCGGTTTCTACCTGAAGGAGAAATTCGCGGGAGACGCCGGCAAGAAAGCCTTTATCGTGAACCGCATCGGAGACTTCGGCTTCTCTCTGGCCATGTTTCTGATCGTCATAACCTTCGGCTCGCTCGACTTTACAAAGGTCTTTGAAGCCGCGGCCAAGATGCCCGTCGAAGCTCACGCCGGAATTCTTACCGCGATTGCTCTCCTGCTCTTCGTCGGTGCCTGCGGTAAATCGGCGCAGATGCCACTGTACGTCTGGCTGCCGGACGCCATGGCCGGTCCCACGCCGGTTTCGGCGCTCATCCACGCGGCGACCATGGTGACCGCTGGCGTCTACATTGTGGCTCGTGCCAGTGTCATCTTCGACCGCGCGCCAATCGCCCTGGATGTTGTCAGTTACATAGGTTTGCTCACCGCGGTCGTCGCCGCAACAATCGGCGTAACCCAATACGACATCAAGAAGGTCTTCGCTTACTCCACTGTTTCTCAACTGGGCTTCATGTTCATGGCCTGCGGCGCGAAAGCATATAGCTCCGGTATCTTCCACGTTGCGACCCATGCCTTCTTCAAGGCCGTGCTCTTCCTCGGCGCCGGCAGCGTGATTCACGCGCTACACGGTGAGCAGGACATGCGCAACATGGGCGGCTTGCGGTCCAAGATTCCCCAGACGTTCGCGACATTGTGTTTTGCGTGGCTGGCAATCTCGGGCGTCCCCGGCTTCTCCGGTGCACTAAGTAAAGATGAGATCCTGATCGCCGTCCACGGTAAGTCGGAGTGGATGTTCTGGGTCGGCGTCGTCACCGCGGGAATTACTGCTTTTTACGTGTCGCGCGCCATGTTTATGACTTTCTTCGGTGAGTATCGCGGCAAGGCGCATCCGCACGAATCGCCGCTCTCGATGACCGGGCCGCTGTGGGTTCTTGCCCTGCTGAGCGCTGCCGGTGGGTATCTCATGCGTGACTTGGTCCATTCCATCGGACCGGAGACGGCCTCCCATGGAGACCACGGGTCACTCGAGTTCATCATTGTAGCCGCCGGTTTGCTCGGCATTGGTCTAGCCGCCTTCATGTATCTGATGAATCGTGGATTGTCCCAGTCCGTGGCGAAGGCGCTTGGCCCCGTTTACCGTCTGGTCTACGACAAATACCGCGTTGACGAGTTCTATGACGCGGCCTTGGTGCGGCCCATTCAAGCCGGCTCTGAGTCGGTGCTCTGGAAGGGTCTGGATGTCTTGCTGATCGATGGTGTGGTAAATGGGGTTGGCCGCACGGCCTCGGCAATCGGCGGTATCCTGCGCCGCTGTCAAGGCGGGCACGTTCCTTCGTACGCTACTTGGATTGTTCTCGGTGCCGCCCTCGTCCTGATTGGCTTCCAGTTGGTAGGAGGGGGCCGATGAGTCCGCTAAATCTGATGTTGGTGGTGCCGCTGATCGGGTTCCTGATCTGCCTACTGACGCCGAAAGAGAACGAAGGTCTCGCTCGAACGATCGCACTCGGCGCTTCGCTGCTGGCCTTGGTTTTCGGCCTCGGCATGATTGGCCTTGTCGTCGCCATGCCGACCGGCTTTCAGTACCAGACCGATATCCCCTGGATCTCCACCCCCAACATTCACTTCCACGTCGGCGTCGACGGCTTTAGCCTCTGGATGGTGCTCCTTACCGCCCTCCTGACGCCGCTTTCGATTCTGGCCTCCTGGAAGTCGGTGCAGCACCGCGCGAATCTCTATTACGCCTTTATCCTGTTGCTGGAGTTCGGTGTCCTTGGCGTGTTCGTTTCCCTCGACATGTTTCTCTACTACGTGTTCTGGGAAATCTCGATCGTTCCAGTTCTCTTCCTGATCGGGATGTGGGGAACCGAGCAGCGCTCCGCGGCCGCCGTTAAGTTCTTTCTCTACACGATGACCGGCAGCGTGCTGATGCTCGCCGGGATCATCTACCTCTACACCAAGACCAACACTTTTGACTTCACTCAACTCGCGCTTCTTACCGCGAATATTCCCCACGAAGCACGTTGGCTGATGTTCCTGGCGTTCCTCTTCGCTTTCTCGATCAAGACGCCGTTGTTCCCCCTGCATACCTGGCTGCCTGATACTTACGCTTCGGCTCCCACGCCAGTGACAGTGTTGCTTGCGGGCGTCCTGTCGAAGATGGGCACTTATTCCCTGCTGCGCTTCTGTGTGGGGCTGTTCCCGAACGAAGCCAAGGAGGCCGCCCCTTGGGTCGCGGCGTTGGCCGTCATCAGCATCATCTACGGTGCCTTGGTGGCGATCGTCCAGCCGAACATCAAGCGCCTGGTCGCTTACTCCTCGATCTCGCACTTAGGCTTCGTCGTACTCGGCATTTTCGCATTTAACCGTTGGGGCCTGGACGGTGCGGTTTATCAGATGGTGAATCATGGCATCTCGACCGGTGCGCTCTTCCTGCTGGTCTGGTTCCTGGAGGATCGTCGCGGCTCTCTGGCGATTGCCGACTACGGTGGTGTTGCCCGGGTTGCTCCCTGGCTCTCGACGGCCTTCATGGTGGCCACTCTCGGTTCCATTGGCCTGCCGATGCTCGGCAACTTTGTTGGCGAGTTCCTGATCCTGCAGGGCGCGGCGAAGGCTAGTTTCGTTTGGGCGGTCTTTGCCTCAGTTGGTGTCATCCTTTCCGCCGTCTATATGCTCTGGATGTATCAGCGGGTCTTCTTTGGCGAGATTGCTGAATCGATAGCCGGCTATATGCCGGATCTGACGTTGCGCGAAACGGCCGTTATCCTTCCCTTGATCGTCCTGATGATCTGGTTCGGTATCTCCACCACCGGTCTGCTGGAGCCGATCTCGGCGGCCAACGGCGCCCTCTTGAACTTGATCGAAGGTCCCGCTCGTGTGGCGGTGATGAAATGAACAGTCTCTTCCCCACGTCCGCCGACTTCATCCGTTTCGCCCCCGAAATTGTCCTGACTGTCGTTGGCACCCTACTGATGCTGCTGGAACCGCTGACGGGTGACGGCAAAGGCGAAAAGCCACAATTGCGTTGGCTGGCGATTGCTGGTCTTGCGCTGGCCATGGCGGCGGCGATCTTTGCCTACGGAGATCCAGGCCCGGCCTTCAATGGCATGCTGCTGGTGGATGGCTTCGGTACATTCTT
This sequence comes from Bryobacter sp., assembly GCA_022843605.1. Lineage (GTDB taxonomy): Bacteria > Acidobacteriota > Terriglobia > Bryobacterales > Bryobacteraceae > JALHNI01. The sequence continues at coordinate 29,001 of JALHNI010000014.1, read as the reverse complement.
CTCTGTGCTGGTGATCGGCACGGGCTTACTCACTGTCTTCTGCGCGCAGGACTACCTGATTCGTGAGAAACAGGAGAACGGCGAGTTCTACGCCTTACTACTCTTCTCGATCGCCGGCCAATGCATCATGGCCACGGCCAACGAACTGATCATCCTGTTCATCGGCCTTGAAATCTCCTCGATCTCTTCGTATATCCTGGCGGGTTTCCTGCGCGAGGATCGCCGCTCTAACGAGAGTGCGCTGAAGTACTTCCTGCTGGGTTCGTTCGCGACAGGTTTCCTGCTCTACGGCGTTGCCTGGATTTACGGACTGACAGGTTCTACGAACCTCGCCACCATTCAAGCCACGCTGGCGGCCGGCGGTGTCAACCCGCGCTTGCTGGCGCTTTCCGCCGCGCTGATGTTTGTCGGGTTTGCGTTCAAAGTCTCTGCCGCTCCGTTCCAGGTCTGGGCTCCAGATGTTTATCAAGGCGCGCCATCGCCGGTAAGTGCGTTCCTCTCTGCCGGCCCCAAGGCTGCTGCCTTCGCGATCTTCCTTCGCGTTTTCACTACTGCTTTCGGCTCCATGGCCGATCGCTGGGCGCCAGTCTTCTGGGGCTCAGCCTTGCTCACCATGATCGTCGGCAACTTCGCTGCTTTGCGGCAGGACAACATCAAGCGCATGCTGGCTTATTCATCGATCGCCCACGCCGGTTACGTGATGGTTGCTGTCACCTCGCATTCCACGGTTGGCACGGCGGCGGCGATGTTCTATCTCGCTTCTTACGCCTTTGTTAATGTCGGCGCCTTTGCCGTCGTCAGTTACGTGGCGGCCAAGGGCGAGAAACATGTCGGTATCGGGGACTTTGCAGGCCTCGCAGCCCGCCAGCCTCTCGCCGCCCTGGTGATGACCATCTTCTTCACTTCGCTGATCGGCGTGCCGCTTACCGCTGGATTCTTCGGGAAATTCTACATCTTCAAAGCTGCGCTTGACGCGGGCATGGTCTGGCTGACTGTGTTAGGTTTGCTCAACAGCGCCGTGGCCGCGTATTACTACCTGCGCGTCATTGTCGTCATGTACACTCACGAACCATCGGTCGCGGTGAACGAACTGGAGCCTGCCAGTTCAGGCTTGCAGTTCGGCTGGGTGGCTGCGGCCGCAGCTACGCTGGCTCTCGGTATCTTTCCGTCAGCGCTGCTCGAGTTTGCCAGCCGCGCGGCGATCCTGCGCTAACTCCGGTAGACCTTCCAGATCTCCGCCTGTTCCGGTTCCGTCAACTGGCGGGTCTTTTCTCCCCGTAGCAAGAAATGCAACTTGGCCGTCTCCTCCAACTCTTCGGCCCGGTCCACGGCCTCATCGATCGTACGGCCCAGGCAGATCAGCCCATGATTCAGCAGAAGCAGGCAATCGTGCGCTTTCGCCGCCGTTTCCACCGCCGCGCCTAACTCCGCCGAGCCCGGACGTAGATACGGCACGATTCCCAGCGGTGCCACCCGCATCAGGTAATAGGGCGTGATGATGGGGAGCGGTCGCTGCGCGTCCAGTTCGGCCAGGCAGGATAGCGCCACGCTGTAAGTGGAGTGTAAGTGCACCAAAGCGCTTGCCCGGTCTCCGGCGGCACGATAGCAGCCGAGGTGAAAAGGGAATTCCTTAGACGGCCGCCGGTCGTTTCGCATTTCGCCCGTCAGCGACAGACATGCGAAATCATCAGGTGAAAGTCCACGAAAGCTACGTCCTGTCGGCGTAATCCAAACTTCGTCGCCCAGGCGCACGGAAAGGTTGCCGGTTGACCCAAAGGCATAGCCGCGAGCGTGAAAGCTCTCAGCGACATCACAAAGCTTTGCCAGTTCAGGAATCATGTACGCTCCAAATGTTCGAGAGCGGCGAGGAAGAAGTCGTCGCTGCCGAAGTTGCCGCTCTTGAGGGCCAGCCGGAGCGGACGGCCGCCGAGCGATTGCAGGCTCGGAACGCCGGGGTCGATCACTCCCGTGATCGCCACCGCCTCAATGCCAAGCGCCTGCACGACCGCTCCAGAGGTTTCGCCGCCCGCGGCGATCACCTGCTCGGCCGGTACCGACGCCGCCAGTTTGGCAAAGGCCGCCTCGATGCGCTCGCCGGCCGCCGCCGTTTGCTTGTCCGGTTCCGCCGACGAAACAATCGCCACGCTTCCGCCGTCGGCGATCAGCTTCCGGGCTTTCTTCTGCAGTGCCGGCAACTTTTCCAGCTTCATCGGATCCAGTTGAAGGATTGGGAATCCCGCGCTCTTCAGCCGCTCCACTTGTTTCAGCGTTTGCGGCGAGCAGCTTCCCGACAGGATCAGCGTCGTGCGCTCTGTATGGGGCCGGTCACGAAAGGGTGCGGGCTTTGGGCGGCCCCACGTTCGGCCGATAGCCGCCCCAATCCCGCTGCCCCCGGTCACCAGCCCCAGCCCCCGGCAGGCCCGGCCAATAACGGCCAGATCATGATCGTCGATCGCGTCCACCAGGGCGATCTGCGTTCCAACCCTGTTCAGCCGGCCAAACTCCTCGCGCACCGCGGTCTCTCCGGCCCGCACCGTTTCGAGCGGCACCAAACCCACGCGGCGTTTGGTTTGCCGCTGCAGGTGCCGCACCAGATTGCTGTCCGTCATCGGATTCAACGGATGATGACGCAATGGCGACTCCGCCAGTAACTGTCCGTTCACAAACAAATGCCCCAGATATTGTTTACGGCCGTTTACTGGCAAAGCCGGCACCGCCACCGTGAAACTGCCACGCAGTTCGTCCAGCATTGTGTCGATCACCGGCCCGAGATTGCCTGCGTCCGTAGAGTCAAACGTCGAGCAGTACTTGAACTGCCATTGCCTCGGATCCAGCTTGGCCAACTGCCGCATCGCCTCGCGGGTCTGCTGCTGGGCCGCTTCCGCGGGACAACTGCGAGTCTTCAGGCTGACCACGATCGCGTCGTACCCCGCCGGCAGCGGCGCCTGGCTGATGCCGAACGTTTGCAGCGTTTTCGCGCCCTCCGCGTACAACATTCCCGCGAGATCGGACGCGCCGGTGTAGTCATCGGCGACCGCCGCCAGCCGTAGTTTCCGTGGCCTCTCCAAGCTTTGCATTATAATCCCTAAGGACATGGACTCAACTTTTCGCGTCGGCGTCACGCCCGACTTTTATCTGGAAGTGAAGGGCAAGTTTGAGGCGCCGGTGGAGAGTAAGTTGGGGAACCTGGCTTGGCTCAGCGTTCACCCGATGCCCCCCCAGCCCAGTAACTTCGTCACCGCCGCTCACCTTGATCAATTCGATGCCGTGCTGGCGCTGGCCATCAACTTTACCCGCGAAAGCGTTGCCGGCGTGCAGCGGACCGCCGTCGTAGCCCGCTGGGGCGTCGGTTACGACATGGTCGATGTCGACGCGCTCACTGAAAACGACATTGCCCTCGCCATCACTCCGGGCGCCGTGCGGCGGCCCGTTTCCGAAGCCATCCTGGCGTTGATCTTTGCGCTCTCCGCCAATGTCGTCGGACAGGACCGTCTCGTCCGGGCAGGGAAGTGGCGCGGAGATCTGCCGCGCCTCGGACGGAGCCCGCAAGGCAGGGTGCTGGGCTCCTTGGGCTGCGGCAACATCGCGCAGGAGTTGTTTCGCTTAGCCAAGTCCATTGGCTTCGGTCGCTTCATCGCCCATGATCCCTACGTCTCGCCGGATGTGGCCGCATCGTTGGGTGTGGAACTGGTGACCATGGAGGAGTTGTTCGCGCAGAGCGACTATCTCACCATCAACACCCCGCTGGGTTCCTCCACGCGTGGCCTCGTAGACGCCGGTTTGTTGCGCCGCATGAAGCCCACCGCTTTCTTCATCAACACCGCGCGCGGGCCGATCGTGCAGCAGGCGGCCCTCATCAAGGCCCTGCAGGAAGGCTGGATCGCCGGCGCTGGGCTCGATGTCTTCGAACAGGAGCCCCTGCCGATGGACGACCCGCTCCGTCAACTCGACAACGTGATTCTTGCGCCGCATGGCCTCGCCTGGACCGAGGAACTTGCGCGCGACAATAGCCTAGAGGCGTGTGACAACATCCTGACGATAGCCCGCGGCGAAGTGCCGGCTTCAATCGTCAACAAAGATGTGCTGAAGCGCCCTGGCTTCCTACAGAAGCTTGACCGTTACCGGAGGAAAGTATGAAACCGAATCGTTTTCGTGAGGCGTTGGCCGCCGGCCGCATGCCCGTGGGCCATATGGTGTGGGAGTTCGGCACGCGTGGCATGGCCAAGATTCTGGAGTCGGCCGATCTCGACTTCGTCATCTACGACATGGAGCACTCCGGCTTCGGCATCGAACGCATCTTCGATCTGATCGCCTATTCGAAGGCCTGCTCCTTCGCGCCTATGGTGCGCGTGCCGCAGGCCCAGTATCACTTTCTAGCTCGAGTGATGGATGCCGGCGCGCTCGGCGTAATGATTGCCAACGTCGAAACGCCGGAACAGGCGAAGATGATTGTCGATGCGGTGAAGTACGCGCCACTGGGCAATCGGGGAGTGGGCATCGGCACGGCGCATACCGACTTTCAACCGCTGCCGGCGGTGGAGTACTTCAAGGAGAGCAACGAGAGCACAGTCATCATTTGCCAGATTGAGTCGCCCCTCGGGGTGAAGAATGCCGAAGCGATCGCGGCGACGCCGGGTGTCGACTTACTTTGGGTGGGCCACTTCGATCTCTCGCAGACGATGGGTATTCCCGCCCAGTTCCAGCATCCGGACTTTCTGGCCGCCCTGAAGACCGTTATCGACGCCGGTAAGAAGCACGGCTGCCGCCTCGGCATTCAGCCTGGCAACATGGAGCAGTGCGAGCAGTGGCTCGGGCTGGGTTTTGACGTGATCTCCTGGGGGGCGGACTCGTTTGTCTACCGGCAGGCGCTGATCAACGCGGTGACGGATCTGCGCAAACGGGTCGGCTAGCTGCGAGGCTGAATCGGATTCGTGAGAATCTGGATGTCATCCGGATTCTCCTCAATAAGTATGGAGTTTCCGGCCTCTTTACTCTCGTTAAATCTGATGTTCTGTTCGATCACTTACACGGTGTCGATACTTACTCCGCCGTCAGCAAGGACGAACTCTTCACCGGCGACCGTCACGCGGTGCAGAATCGCTATTTCCCTTCCACCTTCGGTTTGATCGACTTAGCAATCAGTGAAGCGCGTGCGATTCTCGGTGAGGATATCCGGAATTGCCACTTTCTCGACTACGGCTGCGGCAAGGGTAAAGTGCTGATTGGCGCGGCCGGTCATGGGTTTGTGCTCTCGCGGGGAATTGAGTACACCGAGCGGCTGCATGCCATCGCGGTAAGCAATCTGAAGAAGTTGGGCCTAACGGAGAAGACCGAAGTAATCCTGGGCGATGCCACCGAGTTCTTCCCCAGTCCCAAGGACCGCGTGATCTATCTCTTTAATCCCTTCGAAGGGTTAGTGCTGGATCAGGCGATGAAGAACGTTAAGTCGGTGACGCCGGAGGGCAGGCGGGTCATTGTCGTTTATAACCCGATCTGTGACGATATCTTCCGCCGGTACTTTGAGCGCAGAGCGGAGAAGGTGTCGAATCCGGGCCAAGCCCGGTACAACGTCTATGTGGGCTAAGCGAGTGCCGTGCCCGGGCTGGGGCGGTCGTCATCAATCGCCGGAGTAAGCTGGGTAGTCTTCCCTGTATTCCTCGCCATTGCAGCCGTAGTAAGTTACCTTGCGGTCCAGCAAGTCGACGTCGTAACCCACCACGCCCGCTTGCCAGGATGCCTGCAGAAAGTCCATGAAGGTACTCTGGCCGGCTTGGTCCGTGCGCAGGGCCACGACGAGCGCTTCCTGATTGAACGGAGGCACGTCGGCCAGCCCCGACACCAGTGGTGCCGCCTGACTGACCACTGGGCCGCTCTGCGTGAGATACAGGGTTTGGCACGACGGTAGTGTCCAAACGATGCTCGTGACACCGGCGCGGCGCAGGGTCTCGGCGAGATAGGGAAATCCGCCCACCTTGGGGCGTCCGGCGAGTGCCCGTTGTTGGGCGTCTTGCAGATTCTCAATGGCTTGGCTCATATTGCTCCTAACGGGTTCGGTCAGTCGACAGGGGTGTCCTGGAATCGATGAAATTCGGTTAGCTTCTGGAGGAGGCGACGGAGGGTCGCCTGCTCCTTCGCGTCGAGGCAGTTGAAGAAATGCTCGTCATTGCGGTCGGCAATGCGGGAGAGTTCGGGAATTTGCCGGGTGCCGGATCGCGTGAGTGAGAGCCACTGCACACGGCTGTCTTCTGGATTCGTCGCCCGGGCGATCCACGCCTTGGCCTCCAGCTTGTCCAGCACCTTGGAGATCGCGCCGCGGGTCATGCTCATTGCGGCGGCAAGTTGCCCCGGAGTAAGCTTCTCGCTTTCGTGGATGAGTCGCAGAGCCACCCACTCGGCAACTGATACCTGCCGCTGCTGCAGGGCCTGGGCGAAGGCGCCGGAGACGTGATTGGAGACACGCCGAAGCCAGTACCCAAGGTGGACTTCGAGGCCGGATTTGCGAAGGGGAGGTGGCATATGGTTTCCCTGGAAACAAGAATACTTTCCACGGAAACCTGTGTCAAGGCGAAGGCACAGGTTCGTCGAAGCCGGGAGACCTCGTGGTTCCATGGAGATGATGAAGCAATCGAAAATCTGTCGCGTGGCGCGTCAGTTCTTCATTGGCGAGGTTGGGCGCTACGGTCCGTCGAATGGACTCCGGGCTCAACTGGTCCCCGTGCTCCTCAATCCGGGATTTCTGCTCTCGCCGCTGCCGATCGACACCTTGGCGACCGTCGCGGCGACTAGCGATCCCAAAGCCTTCAACGGGTCACCCCGATACTTTGGCTTGTCCGACGCGATGATTGGCGCTTGTGCTGCCAGGGAGGAGGCGTTTCTCTGTGACTTGGTAGGTTCGGGTGAGAAACGGCGAATCTTTACCTGTCACGCTTATCATTCCTGCGTGGCGGGTCTGGCGATGCGAACGGGTCGCGATGAGCGAGTTACGCTGTTGCCAATCCAACCGAACATTGCTGGTTCGAACTACGAGGGCTGGTCAGAGATCGTGACTCAGGCCGAGACTTCGCTGGAGAGCCTGGAAATGACTTTGGCCTACGGCACCGTACCCCATCCACCGAGCTTGGCTGTGGTGACGGCGGTCGATGAGGCAGATACGGTGCGGGTGGCCGGCGAGGTGGTGATGGGCGCCTCGGAGTGGGTGGCGTCTCGACTGCTGGGACTCAGGGCAATCGTCCTGCTTGGATTTGACAATGACAGCCTATTGTTTTGGGTGCCCAGGACGGATTCAGGCGAAGCGACCGTGAAAGTGGCATTGGATCATGGCTTGGCCATTATGCCCTGCTGCTGAGACACGGTGGGTCTGAGTAACTCCTTCGGTTTGCGACGCATCGGTCGATTGGCCCTCGGCCGGCCGCGATATACTCGTCTTTACCGCCGCAGGAGACGTGTTTGCTCAGACTTTCGATCATCGCCGCGCTGATGGTGCCCTTAGCCGGGGCGCAGACGTTTGGCTCGGGGGCCTATGCGGTCTTCGAGAAGTCCGGCTGCAAAGCCTGCCATAACTCGGATGGCGTGGCGGCGGGGACGCGGTTGTTGTTCCCGGAGGGCGAGACGAGTCCGGCGCGGGTGGAAGCGTTTGGGCGATCGCTGGTGACGCTGGTGGATCGCCTGGATCCGGCGAAGTCGCTGCTGCTCGAGAAACCCACCAAGCGGGTGGCGCATGTGGGTGGCGAACGCATCAAGCCCGGAAGTCCTGAGGACGCCACGTTGCGGGCGTGGGTGAACGCGCTGGCCAAGCTTTCGGGCGACGAGTTAGCGGCGGCGCTGCGTTTTCGTGAAGAGGACGAAGGCGACGGGAAGAAGGCTCCGCAGGCGGAGTTGCGCCGCCTGACGCACAGCCAATACAACCAGACCGTACGCGACCTGCTGGGCGATTCATCGCGTCCCGCAACGCGTTTTCCGCAGGAAGATTTCGTCAACGGCTTCCGCAACCAGATCCAGGCGCAGAGCCTGTCGCCATTGCTGATTGAGGCCTATAGCCAAGCGGCCGAGAAGATGGCGCAGAGCGCAATGCGCGGCGGCGACACCCGGGGCTTGATCGGTTGTCCGCCATCGCCCGCCTGCCGATCCAAGTTTGTCCGCGACTTCGGCTTGAAGGCGTTCCGTCGCCCGCTCGATGCCGGCGAGCAGAAGCGCTACGAGGCGCTCTTTGTCACGGAGAAGGAGTTTGTGAAGGGCGCGCAACTGGTGCTAGAGGCGATGCTGCAATCGTCGAATTTCCTGTTCCGCCTGGAAGACACGTCGGACCCGAAGTGGAAACCCTATGCGACGGCCAGCCGGCTTTCCTATTCGCTGTGGGATACGATGCCGGACGCGCAGTTGTTCGCCGCGGCGGCAAAAGGCGAACTTTCGACGGCAAAGGGCGTGGAACTGCAGGTGCGACGGATGCTGGACCATCCGCGGGCGCAACAAGCCCTCAACGAGTTCATCAGTCAGTGGCTGCGCTTCGACCGCATTCTGACGGCCAGTAAGGACCGCCGAAAGTATCCGCAGTTCACGCGCGAGACGGCCGTGGCGATGGCCGAAGAGGCACGGCTGTTCGTGAATGATCTGGTGTGGAAGGACAAGAACTTCATGGAACTGTTCACGGCACCGTACGGCTTCGTGAACGGCGACTTGGCGGCGATCTACCAGGTGCCGGCGCCGGCGCAGGAGTTTGGGCGAGTGGACTTTCCGGCAGGGTCCGAACGGGCCGGTATTCTCGGCCAAGCATTGTTTTTGGCGAGTACCGCCAAGCCGGATGAATCGTCGCCCACGGCGCGTGGCCTCTTCGTGCGCGAACAGTTCTTGTGCCAGCATGTGCCGGATCCGCCTGCGGGCGTGAATACCAATTTGCCCCCCTTTTCGGCGAACAAGCCGCAGACGAATCGCGTTCGCCTCTCGGAGCATGTGACGAATCCGGGGTGCGCCTCGTGCCACAGCCTGATCGATCCCATCGGCTTCGGGTTTGAGAAGTTCGACGCGGTGGGTGCGAGGCGGGAGAAGTTCTTCTTCGCTTCGCCGGCCGGTAAGCGTGAGGACAAGGAAGTAACGAAGAAGGCCTGGGAGATCGACATTGACTCCACCGGATTCGTAGCTGGCGTGGCCGCTTCTGACTTTTCCGCTCCGGCGCAACTTGGCGCTGTGCTTGCGAAGAGCACGCAGTGCCAGGAGTGCATTGTGAAGCAGTACTTCCGCTACACGCTCGGCCGCGTGGAAACCGCGGCTGACCGGCCCGTCATCCGCAAGATGACCGAAGATTTCCGCCGATCGCAGTTTCGGTTTAAGGCACTGATTTCGTCGCTGATGTTGTCTCGAGAGAATCCAGGAGGATCCGTCCATGTCGCAAGTCATCACTAAGCGCGTTCGAGTTTCGCGCCGCAGTTTATTGCAGGGTTTGACGGCCGCCGGGAGCCCAGTGCTGGTGGGCCTGCCGCCGCTGGTGTCGATGTACAACTCGCATGGCACGGCCTACGCGGCGGAGCCGGCCAAGGACGCGGCGCCGGCTCCGATTGAGACGCGCTTCGTGCTGTGGTTCAACGGCAACGGCATTCCCGAGCGCTACTGGATTCCGGCCGAGGAAGGCACTGACTACCGGATGACGCCGTGCCTGGCGCCGCTGGCCGCATTCCGGCGCGACTTCCACGTCCTGAGCGGCATCGACAATGCGGCTTCGCACGGACAGGGCAATGGCCATACGAACTCGATGAGCGGCTTGATGACGGGTACCATGTTCACGGGCCGCGGCCCTTCGGGCCCGTCGATCGATCAGGTGATCGCCTCCAAGATCGGCGGCGAGAATCGTTTCCGCTCACTGCAGATCGGCGTGGCGCAGGAGAGCTTTGGCGAGAGCATGCAGCGCAACATGAGTTGGGCGGGCTATGAGCGAGCGCTGCCGCCAGAGATGATTCCGCATCGTTTGTTCGACCGCTTGTTTGGCGAACGCGAAGAGGGTTGGGTGAATCGGAAGCGCAGCATTCTTGACGCCGTGCAGAACGACGCGACGGCCCTCAAGAAGAAGCTTCCGAACGACGACCAGAATCGGCTGGATGAGCATTTGTCTGGCATTCGCGATCTCGAACGGTCAATTGCGGCGCTGCCGGAGCAGTATCGCAAGGCCGACCCGCCGGACTTCGACGGCGACCTGAAAGACTGGCCGCGCATTGCGAAGCTGCAAAGCGATCTGCTGGTGCAGGCCTTGGCGACCCGCCAGACGCGGGTGGCGTCCTACATGTTGACCAAGTGCCAGAGTATCTCGCGCTTCCCCTGGCTTGGCTATACGTCAGCGCGGCACCATGACTACACGCATGCCGAAGGTAAAGTGAGCGGGGCGGACGGAGCCGAAGGTCAGCGGGTGCTGCGCGATATCTGCCGGTGGCACGTAGAGGAATTCGCCTACCTGATCGGTAAGCTGAAGTCGATTCCGGAAGGCGACGCCAGCGTGTTCGATCGGACGGCGCTGATCTTTGTGCATGAGCACGCCGAAGCGAACCCACATAAGAATAGCGGCTTGGCCATGCTGGTGGCGGGCGGCGTGGGCAAGATCGCGAAGGGACGGCACACGCGCGTGACGGGAACGTCGGGCGATGTCTTTTTGACGGTGGCTGACGAGATCGTGGGTGCGGGAATCAGTAAGTTCCCCACGGCCACAAAGAAGATCAGTAGCTTGCTAGCTTAGATGCGGAACTTACTTTTCCTGTTGCTGCTTCCGGCGTCAGTGCTGGCTTCTGAGCGCGAGATTGCCGAGTGGGTAATCCGCTGGGAAGGCGTGGTGACGCTCGAGGGGCAGGCGTCGCCGGTCCGTGATTTGAGCCAGTTGCCGACGGGGGACATCCGCATCCGCGGTGTGGATCTTACTGGAACCGTGATGCCGCCGGGTGAGCTAGTGAAGTTGGCCGGCCTCACCGGGCTGCGAGACTTGTTTCTGCCGGGCCCGGTGTGGAACCCCGGCGGCGGTAACGAGAATGCGAACGAAGTATTTAAGACGCTCGCGACGCTTAAGAATCTCGAGCGGCTGTATGTGGGTTGGCACTTCGCCACCAACATCAATATTCGCGACAACGGCATGGAGGCGCTGAAGGAACTGACGCAACTCAAGGAATTGCGTTGTTCGCAATGCACGCTAACCAAAGCGAATCTTTCGAGTTTTGTGAATCTGCGCAGCCTGGACCTGAACAACACTCGCTACACCGACGAAGGGTTGGCGACGTTGGCTGGCTTAAAGCAATTGCGGCGGCTGCTGTTGCGTGACACCCTCGTCACCGACGAAGGAATGCGGCATCTGGCCGAACTCACTCAGCTTGAAGAATTGGATCTGTCGGGAGCGCGTGTCACGGACAAGGGCATTGCCTCGTTACGGAATCTCACCAAAATGCGCGTCTTGAATTTGCGCGGGGCGCTGGCGACGGATGCAAGCTTGGATGTGTTTGCGGGGATGACGAATCTGCGCGGCCTGGACTTGTATCGGACGCGAATCACTAATGCCGGTGTGGCGAGATTGGCGTCGCTGAAGCAATTGGCCGACGTCGACCTGCGCTACAGCCGCGTTACCAGCAATGGCGTGGACGCTTTGCGTGCCGCGTTGCCGCAGGCCAAGGTGCAGTATGTGGGCGCTGTGTCGGTGCGCGCAAAGGGTTCTGGCGCGGCCCGCCCGGCTGACGACACGCAAGCCGCGATCGCGGCTTGGGTTCAGGCGATCGGCGGCAAGGCCACCCTAAAGGACGGCCGGCTACGGGCGGTGGACCTTTCGACGACACCAGTAAGCGATGCGCAACTGACGTTCCTTGCACGAGCGGGCGAGCTTGAAGAGTTGAATGTCCAGGCGACCCAGGTAGGCGACCTCGGCGTGGCTTCGCTAGCCGGCTTGGCCCACTTACGTCTTCTTGACTTAAGCAACACCACGGTTTCCGATGCCGGACTCAGTTCGGTGGCGCGCCTCGGCGCGCTAGAGGTGCTTCGGCTGGCGGGCACACTGGTGGAAGGTCCCGGGTTGGGCGAGCTCGCGAAACTCAGTAAGCTGCGCGAACTTGACTTGGGCGCCACGCGAATCGACGACCGGGCATTGCCCGCGCTGAGTAAGTTGAGCGGATTGACGGCCCTCCGGCTGAGTTATGTCGAGATCAGCGATGTCGGGTTCAAACAGATGACGGGTCTTGAGCGCTTGGAGTCGCTGCATTTGGCCGGGACCGACATCGGCGATGACTCCCTTCCGCGGATCGGCCAACTGACCCAGTTGCGCGAACTGAACCTAAATCAGACCCGCTTTACGGACGATGCCCTTGTGGCCCTGAAGACGCTGGTGAATCTGGAGCGGATCTCCATGTTCCGGACACGGGCGGGGAGTTCGACAACGGCCGTACTTGGCTCGCTGAAGAAGCTTCAATCCGTGAACCTGGATTACACCACCGTAGACGACAAGAGCCTGGTCGCCCTAATGACGCTGCCCGCGATCAGCGATTTGAGCCTGGACAATGCCCACGTTACGGACCAAGGGATCGCATCCTTGAAAGCGATGGGTTCGTTGAAGTCGCTAAATCTTTATCACACGCTGGTGTCCGAGAAGGGCTACGACGAATTGAAGAAGTCCTTAGCCTCCTGCCAGATAGTTTTCGACCGCGATTCGGCATTGCCGCACCGGAGGACCCGATGAAGCTTTTAATGTTGTTCGCCTTGACACTTTCGGCTTACGGCGCCGAGTCCGGTGCGAACGATTCGCAATGGATCGAAGATGCCGGCGGCCGGGCGACTCGCGATGCCGCGGGCCGCATCACCGCCATCGACTTTCGCGCAAGTTGGGTTACCGATGCCGACTTGCGCAAGCTGTCGCAGTTGCCGGCTCTCACCATGCTGAACCTCTCTCTGACTCGCGTCACCGATCAGGGGATGCAGGAACTGCGTAACTTGTCTGGTGTGGTTGACCTTGACCTTCGTTTTGCCGAATACGTGACTGACGAAGGCGTGGCGGCGATCAAGAACTGGAAGAAGCTAAAACGGCTTGTTTTGCATGGCACTAAGGTAAGCGATACCTCGCTGGACCATATTGCCGGTATCAGCACGATTGAAACCCTCGATCTCGGGTCCGTCATGTTGACCGATGTGGGCCTCGAACGATTGGCTGTACTGCAGAATCTGAAGGCGCTCTCGATCGGCGGCAATGAGTTAGGCGACGCCGGCTTGCAAGCTTTAAGGCAGATGCCGGGTTTGACGTTTCTCGACCTCAGCGGCCGGCAGGGGACTGACTCCAATGTGTGGTCGGTGAACATGTCAGACGTCGGCCTGGAGGCCATCGTCACCCTCAGCCAGTTGCGTGAATTGCGCTTCGGCTGTAACTCGATCGGGGTAGGTTCGGAAGGTACTCGATTCGCGACGGTCAGCGCGATGAGCGTTACTCCGCGCCGCCTCGAGAAGATGAAAGCCTTAACCAAGCTACAACGGTTGAAGCTGGAAGGTTGCGACCGCATTGATGACGAAGCGGCTGGCATTCTGGCCACCTTCCCGAGTCTCGAAGAAGTCGATCTGAAGGGCACCGCGGTTACAGCGAAAGGCCTTGCTGCGCTCCGCACTGCTCGACCGAAGATGCGCATTCTGCATGGCGCCTGGGAAGCTAAGTCAGCGAATTTCCGCAATAACTAATCGACCATCCCGTGATTCAGTTACCGCGGCTGCGATGCGTCTCGATCTTCGTCCTACTGGCAACCCTGGCGGGCGCAGAGGAGACGGTCCGCCATCCGTTCGCGGGCGTTACCCATATTCACCGCTCAGATAGCGTGCCACGGCCCGTCAGTATTCATCTCATTAAGGTCGACTTGGCCACGCCGGGCTTGTCCTTCAAGTTGTCGGGACGAAGCGCGGTGGGCCCGCGTGAAGCTCTCCGGCAAACAACGCTCGAGTTTCTGGAACAAGAGCACGCTCAACTGGCGATCAACGGGCATTTTTTCGAGCCATTCCCTTCCACGGAGCGTGACGCTGATCTCATCGGACTTGCCGCTTCGCAAGGCGATGTCTTTTCGGGCTTCGAGTTGCCGAAACAGTCTTACGCGCTCGTGGCTCGCGCCCCGGCGCTCAACATTGACGCGGAGAACCGCGCCTCCATCGTGCATGCCGATCCGGGTGACGCGGATGGGATGCGTGTGCGCGAAGAAGTTACATTACACAATGCCATTTCGGGTTCGGCGCAGATCATTACGGGCGGAGTGGTGACGATTCCTGACTATGCGGACGAGATGCGGCCAGAGGGCCTCCTGACGGAGGGTGGGCCGGGGAGTTACTCGAATCAACGCTCGTGGTACGCGGTGCCCAATGCCCGGACCATCATCGGTCTGACGGAGGACCGGCGGACGCTCATTCTCTTTACCGTCGACAATGCGAGCGGCAGCCGAGGCCTCACCGTGACTGAGGCTGCAAGTTTGCTGCTGCGCGACTACGCCGTGCACGATGCGCTCAATCTGGACGGAGGCGGATCGGTGACGCTGGTGGAGCAAGATGCAGCGTCCGGCAAAGGCCGGTTGCTCAACGTTCCTGCCGGCAGCCCGCGAATTCGCGCGGTGGCGAGCAGCCTGGCAATCTTTGCGCGACGACTCCCGGGTGAGTAGAGGCTTGCATAGGGCTACGGAGCGAACCCGATTTCGCCGGTTTTCCTATGGCTGGCTTGATTCACGAAGGCCCATAGCTTCAGAATCGCAGAGGCATGCAAACTTTTCGCCTCCGCTTGGGCGATAGATGAGCGGAAGCCGTTGTGGGCGTTGGAGTTGAGAAATCTCGCTGAATTCGTGACCGACTTTAAAGCCGCGACGTGGCCTGCCAAGAGCGGTATGCTGAAGGCGTGTTGGCTTCGACTTTGCGAGCGATCCCGCAAGCCGGCCTGCTGGCCATCGTGCTTGCAGCCTCGGTGCTGCTCGCCGGTGCGACCGCAGGCCCGGACTCGCAGGATCACGAGGTGGAGAAGTTCACCCGGTCATCGCGTGTCATCCCCTCGGCGCCTCATGTCCTGAGCAATCTAGCCGCCTCCCGCCACAAGACCCTCGGTGGCGACGGACCAACCCATGCGGTCCTGGTGACGATGCCGCTTCCGGTTGAGGTCTGCGGCTGGAATTTCGTTCGCGAATGCGACTTACTTGCCCGATCCACCATCTGGAGCCAGCGTCCCCCCGCCCGCGCTCCGCCCTCCCTCTGACCCTTTTTCAAAGCTCGGTACCTTCGTACCCACTACGAAAACAGAATGAAGGGAAAGTGTTCGCATGACTTTACGATGGAGACTCGTCCTGATTACCTCCGCCGTGGTGCTGGTCCTTTTCGGCATCTCCGAATGGCTGAGCTTCCGGCAGACGGCCGCCCTATTGGCGGAACACGAGGCGATTTTGATGGAAACGGCGGACCACAACGTGGCGCTCGCAAAGCTCAGGGCCACGCGCAGCCGGATGTTTGCGAGTGTTACGGCTTGGCGCCTGGCGCATGCCCTCCTCACGCTGATCATTTCCGTGGCGGTGCTGAACTATATTTGGTACCGCGTGTTCTACCGCCCCATTGGACGCCTACTGGCACAGATTAACGTGATGGGCCGCGGAACCTGGAAGTCCGCTTTGCCCGTGGATCGCAAGGATGAGATCGGGGAACTGACGGCGGCCTTCAATGGCCTCGGCCAAGAGCTGAACTCCACCTTCCGGCACATCAGCTCGTCCTCACGCCTTTCCGCGATGGCGCTGCTGGGCCATGGACTGCTGAGGGAGGTGAATGTCGCGCGAGGTGAGATTCTGGCTGCCACCGAAACACTACGGGAGGAGAATCCTCGCAGGGGCCCGGCCCGCTCCGCCATCATTCAACTCAAGGCGGTCAACGCGCGGCTGGAGCGTTTGGAAAATAAGTTCCAGGTCGATTTCGATCATGAGGTGCTGGAAGTCTCCGCCGCCTCGGCGACGGCCGGCACCAGAAATAGCTAACCGGAGCCTTGAGCTTAGAGCCTGGGTGCCGGTGGCTTCGATGCCTTCCACGGGAAGACGCCTTGGCGTAGAGTGCGGCGTCGGAAGACCGAGTCCTGCGCCGTGACGTAGAGCGTGTCCAGGGACGGCCCGGCGAAGACGGCGTTGGAGATTACTTTGCCTTCCGGCTTCAGCAGGACGGCGGAGACTCTCCCGGCAGGATCAGAGACTTGAAGGCCGAGCCGAGTGCCCACATAGAGGAAGCCCTCGGTGTCGACGGTGAAGCCGTCGGCGCTCGTGCGCGTTTGGCCTTCGCCGACCTCATCTTCAATTTCCAGCCGGTGGAAGGCGAGGCCGTAGGCGAGTGAGCCATCGGGCTGAATCTGGAAGGACCAGACCCACCGGGTGGCCGAATCGGCGACCAACAGCAGCGAATGATCGGGCGACAGCCGGACTCCGTTGGGTGACGTGATGCCTTCATGCACCACGCGCTTTTCGCCTTGCGCGTTGACGAACCAGACGCGGCGCGCCTGAGGTTCGGTGAAGTAGAGTTCGCCCCTGGCGGTGACCGCGATGTCGTTGCAGCCGGCGCCTTCGGCGATGACGGACTCCTTGCCGTCCTTGTCGTAGGCGGCAATCCGGCGACGCCCGTTCTGGCAGGCGTAGAGGCGGCCGTCGGGTCCGAACATGAGGCCATTGGCGCCGCCGGTATCTTCTTTGAAGAGGCTGACTTTGCCGGAAGCGTGGTCGATCTTGTGAATCCGATTGTTGGGAATATCGGAGAAGTAAACGTTGCCGTCGGGGTCGACCGCCGGGCCTTCGGTGAAGCGATGGCCGCGGCTCACCGGTTCCCACTCGAGGGCGGGATCCACAAAGCGGGCCGCGAAGGACTTGAGCGGCTTCCTGATCGGCTGATTCCAATCGCGCCAGGCCCAGCGCAGGGCATCAGGCAGTAGCGGACCGCCGTGCTTCGAGTTGTGGCCTTCGGTGCCGACCACGAGCTTGGCGTCATAGCCTGCCTGGTCCAGGGCGGCGATCATATCCTGGTTACTTTGAATATTGACGTCGCCGGTACCGTCCTGCAGAAAGATCCGCAGGGGTTTGCCTTCGAACTTACGCACTTGCGAAGGCAGAATCAGCGCCCCGCGCTGATGCGTAAATCCGGCAATGAAACTAACAACGCGGCGAAAGGCATCGGGGCGTTCCCAGGCCGCATTGACTGAGCAATTGCCGCCAGATGAAGAGCCGGAAATGGCGCGAAGATTCGGGTTATCGGTGAGCCGGTAGGACTTACCCACGGCGGGCAGAATCTCGTCCATCAGGAAGCGGGCATAGCGCCCGGTGACGGCGTCGTATTCGAAGCTGCGATAGAAGCGGGCCTGCTCCGTGGCGTTGCGCGGAGGCAGGATACCCGGGCTCACAAAGATCCCGATCGTTACCGGCATCTCGCCCTTGTGAATCAGATTATCGAAGACAATGGGAACGCGGAAAGCCCCGGTTTCGTTGACGAAGCTGCTGCCGTCCTGAAAGACCATCACCGCCGCGGGCTTTGTGGTATCGTACTGGGCGGGCACATAGATCCAATAGTCGTGCGTGGTGCCGGGATAAACGGTGCTGGTAGTCCAGACGTGCTTCGTAACTTTGCCGGCGGGTACGTTCGGTTGGCGTGACGAATCCGGCCCGTAAGTATACTCTTCACCGGCGAGTAAGGGAGTAAATGCGAGAGGAAGAAAGGCACGACGGCGCATTGGGTACTTATCCTTTGCCGAACAACTCAGGAATCGGCTCGCCGGTTTTATCCTCGAGCGAGTTGGCGATCTTGATCGGTCGTCCGATGGGGCTCATGATCTCTTTGGTCCAGTCGACGCCCATCAGTTTGTAGACGCTGGCGTAGAGATCGCCCATCGAAACGACGCGGCTGGTGACGTTGGCTCCGCGGGCATCGCTGGAGCCGATGACCTGCCCGGTTTGAATGCCACCGCCGGCTAACGCCAAGGACCAGCAGTTGGGCCAGTGGTCACGGCCGAGCGCCGGGTTGATGTTCGGCGTCCGTCCAAACTCTCCCATTGCGATCACCAGCGTGGAATCCAGTAAGCCGCGTTCTTCGAGGTCTTCCACCAGGGCGACGAGCGTGCGGTCTAGCGGCGGACAGAGGCGGTCGCGATGGCTCTTGTCGTTGTCGCTATGTGTGTCCCAGGATGTGCCATGGTAACCGGCGGCAGTAACAAAGCGGCTACCGGCTTCGACGAGACGGCGGGCCAGAAGGCAGGATTGGCCGATCGAGTCCTTGCCGTAACGCTCCTTCGTCTTGTCCGATTCTTTCGATAGATCGAAGGCGTCGCGGACCTGCGGCGTAAGAATCATCTTCATGGCTTGGGCCGAGAAGGCGTCCATGTCGGTGTGTTCGGCCGTCTCGTTGAGGGCGCGATAGCGGCGGTCGACGGCTTTCAGGAAAGCGGTCCGGCTATCGATCGAAGCGCCGGAGACGGACTTCGGCAGGCTGAGGTCGGTGACCTGGAAATCGGCTTTGCTGGGATCGGGGATACACATCGGGTCGTAGTCGCCGCCCAGGAAAGCAGATCGGAAATAGTCTTCGTACTGCCGCCCACGATCCCATTTCGGCACCAGTACATGCGCCGGAACGGCATTGCGGGGCCCGAGTTCCTTGGTCAGCATGGAACCGATGCTGGGGAACTGCATCGCCGGATTCACTTCATGGCCCGTGATGACATAGTGAGTAGCCTGCGGATGGTCATTGCCGCGGGTATGCATCGAACGGATAACGGCGAACTTATCCATCTTACGGGCGAACTTCGGGAGTAACTCCGAGACCTGAATGCCGGGAACGTTGGTGGAGATCGGCTTGAAGTTACTATTCGACTTGGGGTCCCAGGTGTCGATGTGGCTGGGTCCGCCTTCGAGCCAGAACAAAATGACCGACTGCACTTTCGCTGGCGCTGGAGCCGCGGCCAGATACTGCGGCAGGCCGATGCCGAGGAACCCCAGCGAACCCGCTCTTAAAAAATCTCGCCGGTGAGGTGCCATTAGTGATTCTCCGCAAACTCTCTTGAACTGATGAGTGCCCAGACAAATTCGCGCAGGGCGGCCGGACGGTCCTGGCGCTGTGAGACTAAGTGACTGAGTTCCGTTAACTCATCGCGGTCCGGCGCGCGGCTGAGCGCTGCCAGATAGAACTCTTCAAAGATGGCCTGGTCCGAGGCGCCTCGATCCAGCAGGATGCGCAAGCGGCTCTGGGGGGCGGATAGCCGGTCGACGTAGGTCGCCCCGGCGAGCATGTGCAGAGCTTGCCCCAGGTTGGGCTTCCCGCTGCGCTCGGGGATCGCACCGCGATTCGGCCGGCCGTAGAGTTCTAGGAATCGCGAGAAGTACATATCTGGATCTTTCAGATTGATGGCGCGCGTATGGGCCGGCGCTTGGCCCACGGTGCCGCCTTCACTGACCGCGGTGGAGAAGGTTTCCGGAACGCCGGTGACGGCGACTACCGCGTCCAACAAGACTTCAGCGTCCAGCGCTCGCGGCAGACTGTGCGAGTAATTCGTCACATCGGTTTTGTTTGAGGCATTGGCGCGGTACGACAACTGATAGGTCCGCGACATCAGGATCGTCTTCATCAGGTGTTGTAAGTCGTAGCCGTGCTGGGCAAAGTCCTTGGCCAGGGCCGTTAGCAATTCGGGATGCGTGGCGGGATTCGTGGAGCGGAAGTCGTCCACCGGGTCGACGATGCCGCGTCCAAAAAAGTAACCCCAAACGCGGTTGACGGCAGCCTCAGCGAAATAGGGATGGCTCGTCATCCAACGGGCGAGTTCCTTGCGGGGATTGCCGTCACCGCGCAGGGTCAAGGGCGACGAATCCAGCAGGACGGGCTTCACCGCAGCCTTAGTCCGGGGGTGGAATAACTCCACTTTGCCGTCGACGTCTTTCGAGCTGAAGTCCATGTTGGTGGGATGGTCGAAGACGACGGGCCCGGCTTTGAAGAGTTGGCCGAAGAAGGCAGCCATGCCCCAGAACTGGTCCTGGCTCCAGTTTTCGTAAGGATGGTTGTGGCACTGGGCGCAATCGAGACGGCGCCCGAAGAAGACGCGAACTTCCTCGGCCATCACATCGCCGGGCGGGCCGATCTGGTTATAGGGAATAAAGTGGCGAGAGGCGGCATCGTAGCCTTGCGCGGACAGGCGCTCTTTGGCGACTTCGTTGTAGGGCCGGTTGGTCGCGATGTTGCCGCGGATCCACTCCCAATACTTTTGGCTGAATTTAGGAGTAAGTCCGTTGGCGAAGATGGAGACGCGGAAGATATCGGAGAAGCGGAAGGTCCAGTAGTCGACATACTCCGGTGAGCCGAGGAGAGCATCAATGACTTTCTCGCGCTTTGCCGGGTCACGGAGGGCGACGAATTCGCGGACGCGCTCGGGCGGCGGGAGCGTTCCGGTGAGGTCGAGGCAGGCACGGCGCAAGAACTCAGCGTCGCCGGCTAAGTCCGAGGGGATGATGTTGAAGCGTTTCAGTTTGGCGAAGATTGGTTCGTCAATGAAGTTACCGCGCGGAACGGCGGGGTACTTAGCGACCGGCGGTCCAATGACGCCGACTCCGGCACTGGCGAGTTGCCCGGCGGCGCGGATGAGGACTGAGGTTTCGCCCAAGCCTTTGCCGGTGACGAGTCCGGCGGGCGAAACGGTCGCGACATCTCCGTTGTTCGAGCTGAACAGAACCTGATGCGTGTAGTCCTCGGAATGGCCGTCGGTGAACCAGGCAGTAACCAACAAGCGTTGGGAGGCGGCCACCGGCAACGTGGCGAGCGAAGGGTAGACCTCCAGTCGCGCCAGCTTCGCCGTTTCCGTCTCCGAGCCATACGGAGCTCCGCTGCGGATCCATTCAAGCAGCGTACGGTAGTCTTCGGAGTCTGGCTCCAGTCGCTTCCCGCCGCCATGGGGCACCTTCATCAATGGCTTGCTGAGCAGCAGGCTATTTGCCGGATCCTTGACGGATACACGGGGCACCCGCCCACCTTTGATTTCCGAAGTGAGCACCTCAAAGGTGCCGCCTTTGGTGATCCATTCATAGTCGTCTTTGGGGAACAAGGCATTGGCGGAAAGCTTCAACCCGCCGCGGCCCTTTACGCCGCCATGGCAGGCTGAACTATTGCAGCCGCGCTTGGTGAGAATGCCGCCCACGTCGCGTGCGAAGTGAAACGGGCGCGGCGTCTGCGAACCGCGAATCCGGATGGCGGCATTGCTGGTGGCTCCTTGCCATTCGGCGGTCAAAGCGACCGTGCCATCGGCGATAGCGGTGACGCGCGCCGAGGGGGAGATGCGGGCGAGAGCCGGGTGCGAAACGCTCCATCGGACTTCGCCCGTCACATCGTGCTCGGTGCCGTCGGCGTCCGTCGCGATCGCCAGGAATTGCTGCCCTGCCGCCGCGCCACTCAAGGTGACCGTCGCCGGCACCGTCCGCAGCTTCACCGGCGTCGGCGCGCCATAAGCGATGAATGACGCAAGGATCAGGAAGAATTTCATGGCTTGGCTACTATTATCATCACCGGAATTTGCTTTCTGGCAATCACTGCGCCCAGTTTTCCGTCCAAGAGGGGCCGCACTGTCACTACGGCCGTCATCGGCTGATCGCTTGGCAGAGCGCTTTCTGCGGCGGTGAATGCCAAAACCATACGCTCGGTTCGCGCGACGTAGCGTTCCCGCTTTCCGGGTGTGGGGGGCGGATCGGTGTCCGGTTCGTAGTCGGCGGCGGCCAGGGCCGACACGCCCTCAGGCAGGTTCTCCACCGTCACCGCCACAGCGCCGCGATAATCCTCTTCGCGGTCGAACGTTACCCGCGTGGTCTTGGCGCCGCCACGCACCAGATTGATGTGGTCCTCGGCGATCTGAATGTTTCCGATATGCGGCACTTGCGGTCGCACCTGGACGCGATAGCGAAAGGCGGCGTTGCCTTCGTCGGAGGTCAGGTTGCGGACCTCAACGGTGTAGTCGCCAGGATTGCGCAACGGCAGAATGGCTTTCGCGGTGAGACCTTTGGTCATGGCGCCGGTGCAGGCGCCACGTCCGACCAAGAAGTTGGTGACGACTTCCTCGCCTTTGGCGTCGAGCAGGCGTACCACGGGATTGAAGAGCGGGGGCGCGGCGTCCGGCGTCTCCACTTCAATGGCGATGTCCTGCGGACCGTCGAGATGAAACTTGCTCCGATACGACTCCCCAGGCGCTCCGATGGTCCCTTCGAGCGTTCCGGGCAGCGAAAAGGCGGCAGGCGTTCCATAGCTCTCAATCGACTTTTGATTTTGCGGCCGTCCACCCCGCTCCGACAACTCGTTCAGGCGGTTGGCATTGAGCTTTCGCTGATAGCCCCGCTCATCCCAATCAGTCTTGCCGGGAGCAGTGTCCTGCGGCACGGTGCCGGGTGCGATCTTCAACTGGTAGCTATAGTCGGGTCCGCCTTGGCCGGAGAATGCCTCGATGCGCATATAGTACCGTCCGGATTTCGGAAAGCGATGCACCAGATAGGCGTCAGTGAGCCGGCCCAACACCCAAAGGGGCTCGTCGTTGAAGGCGAGGCGGTTGAGGCGCTTGGCGTCGAACCAACTGCCGGCGGGCTCATAGATCGAGATGGAGGGGTCGAAGCCGTTGGCATTGCCGCCCGCCGCGCCGATCGAGGGCAGGCCGGAGGTCACCTGGAAGGTCATGGTCTGTCCGGCGCGAACGTCAAAAGCGTAGAGGTCACTTTCGCCGCGTCTCGCGATGCGTCCGGAATAGAGCGCCGGAGCCGTGACGACGGCGACCGCCGTTTCCGGCGTGTCATGCACATCGACGGCTTCGGCGATCACTGGCGAGTCCGTCAGGTGCAGGGGCAGGGCATTCGAGATGCCCTCCGGCGTCACGAGACGCAGAGTGTAGCGTCCCGGCTGGGTATTGGGGGTGGACTCGACGCGGACGCGCACCAAATCCATGCCCGGTTTCACTTGATCGGAGGGTTTCTCCGGCTCAGCACTTTCCACCGTAATGCTAATGCCGGCTGGTTCCACGACGACAGTCTTCGTCGCTTTGAGATTGCTTCCGCGCAGCGTCGCATGAAATGCTACGCCGCGCTGTCCGGCAAACGGGTGCATCGATACCGCCCGGGGTTCGGCAGCACTAAGGCCAACGGCAAGTGTCCAGGCAGCCAGGAGCGCGCGCATGGGTCTGGCTTGGATCGTATCACGCCCCGCGATCCCAGGAGCGCGGGCCGATTGCTTCAGGGCATGCTGCATGGCCACGTGGTCCTGTGACGGCGGCTCCACGCCGGTCAAGCTGAAACCGACAGCGAACCTAGGCCAAGTCTCATCATCGTTTCGATCCTCAAGGGAGTTGTCGATCATCGCACACAGGCAATCTCGGAAACCCATCGCCCCGACTCGGAACGGCCGCTACCCGAGTTGGAGGATTTGACGGTGCCGTCTTCCAAGGCTGCCAGCTCTTCGTCAGCCACCACGCCACCCACCAGATCTCGCCGCGTTCGGGGACTACTTCCAGGGCTCGGCTATCTCGTCGGAGAGAGAGTCAAACTCCTGCTCGATCTCGATGGCGTTCAGGTCCTGGTTAGCGGCCTCGCAAGCGCGGATGAGTTGCTGATGGCTTCCAACTGAGCGATAAGAGCGTCGCTGACGAAGCGCAAGCGTTCGCGAGAGGGAACTCGGCGGAGGAATCGAGCTGCCACTGGCTCGGGTAGGCTGAAAGTCATTTTCCGTACCGCCATAACGCCGGCATACGACTCGTCGGACGGAATGCGCGAACTCCTGACGCCCGCTCGGCAGAGAGTTTCTTGCCGGTTGTTGATAGAATGCCCGGATGCAACGCCTTGCGCGACTGTTGTTGCTTCCGGCTCTTTGCGCCGCCGCGGAGCCGTCCGCCAACATGTTCGCCAATACGGTGAAGCCATTTCTGAACCGGCAATGCTCATCCTGCCATAGCGGCAAATCGCCTGCGGGCGGCTTTGCCGTCGGCCCGTTGCTGGCCGCCAGCGCAGCCGATTCCCTGCGTGCCCGCGAGCGCTGGGAGCGGATCGCCCAACGTCTGCACTCCGGTGAGATGCCGCCCAAGGGCCTGCCGCGGCCGGACCCTCAAGCCGTGGCGTCGGTGGTGGGGTGGATCGCTAAGACTTACGAGCAACTCGACCGCACGGCTCCGATCGATCCCGGCCGCGTGACGGCGCGCCGCCTCAACCGGTTGGAGTATTCAAACTCCGTGCGAGACCTGCTGGGTATCGACCTCAATCCCGCGGAGGACTTTCCGGTCGATCCCTATGGCTACGGGTTCGACAACATCGGCGACGTTCTCAACACCAACGCCGGATTGACGGACCAATACCTGAAAGCCGCCGAACGGATTGCCCGGACCGTCATTCCGGTGGCCGGCGAAGCCGTGCCCGCCACCATGCAGCGCTACCTGGCCGAGCGTATCGGCCAGGACCGTCAAACCCGGATTCGAGTGGACCATGTCTTCCCGGTGGCGGGCCTCTATACACTGCGTACCGCGTTCTATCAGGCGCTGCGCGATGGCACGCGCGTCCGCATGAAGCTTTTCGTCGACGGCCGTCCGGTGGCCGACCAGGTGCTGAAGTTCTACTACCAGATCGACCGCGCGGTGGATGCTCCGCGCGTACCGGTGCCAGCCGGCCGTCACCGGGTGGAAGCGACGATCGAGGTGCTGCCTGAGCCGGCCTACAAAGGGACGTTGCCCTATCTCGAGTATCTGCAGGTCTACGGCCCGCTGGAAGGAACCGCGAAGCCGGCCAACACGCTGCTGACTTGCGACGGCACACAACCCGGTTGCGCCAAGCGAATCCTGGAGCCACTGGCGCGCAGGGCTTGGCGGCGCCCCGTCACCGGGGTGGAGATTGACGGACTTCTCGGACTGGTGGCGCGCGAAGAGAAGCGCTCCGGCTCCTTTGCCGAGGGCATGCGCAGCGGGTTGATGGCCATCCTGGTTTCGCCCCATTTCCTTTTTCGCGTGGAGCGTGACCGCTCACCTTCTTCGCGGCGGGCCTCAGCGGTGCAACCCATATCGCCGCACGAACTCGCTACCCGGCTCTCCTATTTCCTCTGGGGCAGCCTGCCGGACCACGAACTGGACCGGCTCGCCGACAGCGGGCAATTGCCTCGCGTCGTGGGTGCCCAGACGGTGCGCATGCTGGCCGATCCCCGCGCGGCCGCGTTTGTCGAAAGCTTTTCCGGCCAGTGGCTACAGACACGCAATCTTTCCGTGCAACGGCCGGATGCCAAGCTTTTCCCCGCATTTACCGGAGAGTTAGCCGACGCCATGCGCCGTGAGACCGAAATGTTTTTCGCGGCCATCGTGCGGGAGAACCGGTCGATTCTGGATTTCCTTGATGCGCCGTTTACCTATTTGAACGGACCGCTGGCGAAGCACTACGGCATCGCCGGCGTGAGTGGCGAGCAGTTTCGGCGGGTGGACCTGGATGGTGTGCGGCGCGGTGGCGTGCTGACCCACGGGAGCGTCCTGACGGTTTCGTCTTATCCGACGCGCACCAGTCCGGTGATTCGCGGCAAGTGGGTGCTCGACAATCTGCTGAATCAGCCGCCGCCGCCACCGCCGCCGAACGTCCCTCAGCTTGAGGAGAAAGCCGCATCCAGCAGCGCTTCCATGCGCCAGCAGCTTGAGAAGCATCGGGCGAGTGCGCAGTGCGCCAGTTGCCATTCGCGGATGGATCCGCTGGGCTTCGGTTTGGAGAACTACGACGCGATTGGGCGATGGCGGGAAGAAGACGCGTCCGGTGAACTTCCCGGCGGCGTGCGCTTTTCGACGCCCGCCGAAATGAAGCAGATTCTGAAGGGCGATCCCGACGTTTTTGCCCGGGCACTGACCGAGAAGATGCTCACCTTTGCCTTGGGCCGAGGCGTGGAAGTGCGGGACCGTCCCACCGTACGCAGAATCGTCGACCGCCTACGCGCGAACGGCTACCGGATGCAGGAACTCATTCTGGGCATCGTCGAGAGCGAAGCGTTCCGCCAGCGGCGGACAGAGGGGGGAGCTTAGAATGCGAATCTCGAGACGCCATCTGTTGCGCGGCGCCGGAGCCACAATTACGCTGCCGTGGCTGGAAGCGATGGCTGCACCCGCGTCGACTCCCAAACGCCTGATGATTGTCTATGCCCCCAGCGGCAAGATCATGCCCTATTGGACGCCGACGGCCACCGGAACCGGCTTTGCCTTGCCGCGGACGCTCGCTTCCCTCGAAAAGCATCGCGGGCAGATCGCCGTTTTGAGCGGCCTGGCCGCGAACCAGGGCAATGCTTTGGGCGATGGCGCGGGCGATCACGCGCGGGCCGCGTCTTCCTATCTGACAGGCGTGCATCCCCGCAAGACCGAAGGCGCGGACATTCGCTGCGGGGTGTCGATGGACCAGATCGCGGCCCGGCATTTTGCCGCCGGCACCCGGTTTCCTTCGTTGGAACTCACCTGTGAAGACAGCCGTCAGGTGGGTTCCTGCGATAGCTATAGCTGCGTTTACCAGAGCATTTCCTGGAAGAGCGAAACGCAGCCGATGGCCCCGGAGATGAATCCGCGGACGGTGTTTGAGCGGCTGTTCGGCGACGCCAGTTTGACGCCAGGTCAACGGGCGGTCCGGCGCAGCGTGCTCGACCTGACGCGAGTGGAGACCTCCCGCCTGACCCGCGAACTCGGGGCAACGGACAAGCGCAAGCTGGACGAATACCTCACTTCGATCCGCGAGATTGAAATGCGCATGGAACAGGCCGGCCCTTCGGTCGGCGTTGCCGCGCCGGCCGGCATTCCGGTGAGCTACCGGGAACATGCCCGTTTGCTGCTGGATCTTTCGGTGTTGGCGTTTGCCTCCGGTTCCACGCGCATGATCACGTTCATGCTGGCACGGGAGGGCGGCTTGCGAACCTATCCGGAAGCCGGAGTTCCCGAGGCGCATCACTCCTGCACGCACCACCGCGGCGACCCTGAACTCATCGAGAAAGTCGCTAAGATCAACGCCTTCCATGTAGAGCAGTTCGCCTACTTTCTGGATCGGCTGCAGGCGACCCAGGACGGCGAAGCCACGCTGCTGGACAACACGT
>JALHNI010000014.1:0-1937 GCA_022843605.1 Bryobacter sp. | reverse complement strand
CAAGTTGACCGTTTATGGCGCCTCCATCGGTGACCCCAATGCTCATGACCATAACAATCTGCCCACCCTGGTGGCGGGCGGAAAGCTGGGCGGCGGGCGGCACATTCGCTATCCTCAGGGAACCCCGGTCGCGAACCTACATCTCTCGCTGCTGACCTTGGCGGGCGTGCCTGTGGATCGGTTGGGAGACGCCACAGGCCGGCTGGATTACTTGACGGACCTGACGACCGGCTGAAGCACGTTAGTCGGCCGGGCTGGTGGGGGCGTGGAATTCAGCTTTACATGCGGAGGGGGCGTGGGAAGGCGCAATTTGGGGTGATGGGGTCGCCTTCAATGAAGCTGTCGCGGGGGCCGGAGGCCGTGCCTAAGGCAGGTTCTGGCTGAGGAGCAGGGACGGAAGCGCGATCTCGAGCATCAGAATACGCGTTCGTCGAGATTGTACCCGTCGACTCGGCGGGCGACGAAACGGACCGGGGAGTGGTTGATTCGACGGGCTTTTGGGCCTGCGCCAGAGCTTTCTGGGTGCGGTGGAAATCGGACTGGATGCCGCGGAGATAGCGAAAGAGATTGCGGAGCGTGTGGTTTTGGGGATCGTCCTGGAGGGGTTGGAGGGTGAGGGCCAGTCCGGCGTAGGGATTTTGGGTGAGGGCCTGCTGGGTGTCGTGGCCTTGGGTGTGGAGTTGGTGAATGACCTCCTTCATGAGGAGTTCCTGAAGGCCGATTTCGACCTGCTGGGAGCGGAGGATGCGCCAGGCGTGGGTGGCGAGTTGGGTGACGAGGAATTTCTGGTAGGTGTTCTGGGGGGCGAAGTCCTTTTCGAAGCCGGCTTTTAGGGCTTCGAAGTCCTCGGCATTTTCGAAGGGGAGGACGGGGAGTTTTGCGGTGAGGCCATGTTTGACGGCGTTGAGCCGGGCTTTGGCTTTGCCGGCCGCGGTGCGGGGGCCGGTGGATTTGGCCGCGTTCTGCTGACAGGCGGCGCGCTGCGCTTCGGAGAGAGGTCGTGCCATAAGACCAGGGTGGCATGGGCGGCCAAATCTCGGGGGTGGTCCGGGGGCTGGGTTTTCGATTTAAGTGGCTTATTTGGTATTACTTATAGGGCGTCGTCAATTGTTGTGACCCGATTCAGGGAAAGGAGTCTTGGCCACTGGCAATAATTGACAAGAATTGCCATAGATGGCACGATGGAAAGATAGCCAGGAGTGTCACCCATGCAGACCATGAATATCTCTTTGCCCGATCCGCTCAAGGAATTCGTCGATCACCAGATCGCTGATGGCCGCTACAGCAGCGTGAGCGAATACATCCGCGAACTGATCCGCGCTGATGAAAAGCGCAAAGCCGAATCGCGCCTGGAGGCGTTGCTCCTGGAAGGACTCGAGAGCGAGGAAAGCGATCTCACGCCGCAGGACTTTGCCGATATTCGGCGGGAAGCGCTCTCCCGGCTGAAGAACCGTAACAAGCAGCGTTGATCCTGATGATCCGCCAGCGCGCCAGCGCGAAAAGGGATTTGATCGATCACTACGTGTATCTAGCCGAACAGGCTGGCGAGGCTGTGGCTGACCGGTTTTTGCAGCAGGCCGAGGAGAGTTTTCACGATCTGGCCCGGCATCCCGCGATGGGAACGCCGTTGTCGTTGCGGTCGCCGCAGTTTGAGGGCTTGCGCAAGTGGCGCGTCAGGGAATTTGAGAACTTCCTGATTTTCTATGTTCCTCGCCCGACCGGCATCTCGATTGTTCGGGTGTTGTATGGCTCGCGGGATTGGTGGGATTTGCTGGGAATTCAATGAGGGACCGAATGGGAACGATTCGTTAGGACGGGAGATCGGGGTCACAGGAGATCGGGGTCACATACGTGTGTGACCCCGATCTCCGGTTCCATTCTGGAATTGACTCTTGTTCCGATTTGAAACACGCCACACGCCCTCCACCTCTAAGCCA
>JALHNI010000013.1 GCA_022843605.1 Bryobacter sp. | reverse complement strand
ATGGTGTGGAAGGTTAAAAGGAGATACCGACCGGCAGGACGATGTCGAGCACGGGTAGGGAGAGGTGAAAGCCGAAGGTTTCGGCGAGGCTTTGGGCGGTAAAAAGGGTGAAGTTGGCGTATTTGAAGACGGCGAGGAGGAGGAGGTCGAAGGTGACGGGAAGGATGAGGCACCAGCGGCGGTGACGAGGGTCATCCCACTTGAGAAAACCGAGGCCGGCAAAGAAGCTGACGGCGGTAGAAAGGGCCATGAGGGCGCAGAATTTGTAGTTCCAGAAAGAGTAGAAGAAATAGCCGGTGATCGTTAGCCAGATATAGCGTTGGCTGCGGGTGGTGAGCTTCCAGAAGACGAAGTAAGTGATCGGCAGGAAGAGATAAAGAAACGGCAGGCTATTGAAGAGCATGGGGGGCGGCCGTGGGAATGAACTCTAAGATTTTTCCGCCAATACGTAGGTGGTGATGGTGGCGATGTCCTGGGGCGTAAAGCCGCGGAAGGGGGCGGCGAGGGGGAAAGTGGGGAGTGCTTCCAGGCTCGGTTGATCGATGTCGCGCTCTTCGCGAATGACTTTGAAGCTGGCTTTCCGCAGCATGTCGAGGTACTGGGAGTGGCGGAGACGGTTCTGGTAGTTGAGGCTGTGGATGGTGGTCCAGCGGAAAACCGGCTCGGTGAAGCGGAGAAAGTTGATCCGGAGGAGGGACTTGTCACGGAACTCCCAATGGTCGGAGTTGTCGACGATGTGGCAATTTAAGCCATTGGGCCGGAGCAGGCGGCGCGACTCGTGGAAAATGTCCTGGATGACCTGGGGCGGGACGTGTTCGAGGACGGCGCGGGAGGTAACGACGTCGAGGCTATGGTCGGGGAGGGGCATGGCGCGGCAGTCGCAAGGGGCCATGTATTCGAGGCGGAGCATTTTGAGGCCGGCTTCGAGGCCGTCGGCGGGTTTCCAGGCGAGAGCCTGGTCAATCTTGGAGACTTCAATGCCGAGACGTTCAGCGATCCAGTGTTTTTCGCGGCGGATGGCTTCAATGGTGGAGGCGAAGCTGGAGGTGGTGAGGAGGCGATTCTGGTCGGCAAGGTAAACGCGGCCGGCACCGGCCAAGGAAAAGACGATGGGAATGAGCGGTTGCCAACCGGTACCGACTTCCATTACTGCTAGGCCATCCCAGGAGCGGACCTGGCGGACCCAATCGACCTCCAAAAGGCCCTGGCCGATGGTGAGCTTTTCGTTGGCTATGTCACCCGGGTAGGGTTTGAGCGTGTATTTGATCTGTCGCAGTTGACGCTGGAAGGGAAATAGCGCTTTGCCGCTATCGATCACACACTTCCAATACCATTTCATTTTTCAGGACCCTTTAGTTGGCCGCTAAGCCAGTTTCGCTGACCACCCTCAAAGGGGGGCAAAGGCACCGCGGCGAAGAATTGCTAAGCAAAAGTCTAAGATAGCATGCTACAAATGTCCGGTTCTCTTGCAGTTGCAGGAAACGATAGAATGACAAAGATGAATCCGCTGTCAAGAATTGTGCGTTATGGATCTGCCCGTTTTGGTTTGAGCCGGCTGCATCGCGAAACCGAAGCTTGCCGGGAAGATTCGAGGCACTTGGTGCGGACGACGTTCCAATACGGCGATGGTTTTTTCGCGCCGATTCAGGTGGAAGACGAGATCGTCAAACTGGTGGATGACGTACGGAAACTAGCACCGAAGACGGTGGTGGAGATCGGTACCAGTATGGGCGGTACGCTGTACCTTTGGACGAGGCTGGCGCAGGACGGGGCCACGATCATCAGTGCAGATTTACCAGGCGGAAAGTTCGGCGGGGGCTACTCGCCCTTGCGTACGCCGCTGTATCAGAGCTTCGCGCGGGCGCAACAGAAACTCCATCTGCTGCGGGTGAATTCTCATGAGAAAGCGACGTTCGACCAGGTTCAAAGTTTGCTTGGCGGGCAGGCGGTGGATTTTCTATTTATCGATGGCGACCACACCTATGAAGGTGTGAAGCAGGACTGGGAGATGTACCATTCGCTGGTGCGGCCGGGAGGGCTGGTGGCGTTTCACGATATCGCCATGAATTACGATGATACGCAGGTGAAGCGTTTTTGGGATGAGCTGAAGCCGGGCGTGCGGCATCGGGAGTATGCGTATCACCCCAAGGGTTTCTACGGGATTGGGGTCGTGGAGGTTTAAGGCGGGGAGGAGAGAACGTGGCCAATTTTTGGCGAAAGGTCGACCGTGAAGCGGATGGGGACGCCGCTCAGGTTGCGCCGGTTGCGATAGACGATGAGTTGGTGGGCATCGCCGAGGGCTTGCCGGGTGGATTGGTGGAGGGGCTCCCAGCCTTCGGGATGAGCGGCGAGCCATTGGGCGATGTCCGCGTGGTGGCGGTAGGGGCGCTGCGGCGGGCGCAGAGCCGCCGTGTGAATGATCGCGTAAGCCACGGGAACCCGGTCAAGCAGGCGCTCTAATTCGGCCTGGGATTGGTAGACGGGGACGTAATCGAGTTGCTGATGGACGGCAGCGGCGTTCGAGAGAAGCTTGGTGCCGCGGGCGAGGTAGGTGTGACGGGTACGATCGCGCTCGGCCCAGGCGGAGATGATGGCAGCTTCGGCATCCTCAGTGAAACGGTTGGAGGAGACGAGGATGACGGCACCGGCCGAGTCCGGCCGGCGAATCACGGCTTCGACGGCTGTGTTGAAGCCGGGAATGAAGGGCGGGAGAAGTAAAAAGGGGCCAGTGAGAAAGAGCAGGAGGCCAGCGCCAGCGGTGGCCAGGGGTGCGTGAGGAATGGGAAGTCGGTGAGCGATCCAGTCGAGGCCGGCGGCGGCGAAGAGGGCTAAGACGGGGACGATTTGGTAGAGTTTACGTGGTTCGATGCTGGTGGGGATGGCGACATGAAAACCGATGATGGCGAGAGCGTACAGGCCCATCACCAGCCAGAATGAGTCCGGGCGGCGGAGGCGGACGATGAAGCCAGCGAGGGCGGCGGCGGTGAGGGCGGGGCCCAGAATCTCCACGGTAAAAATCAAATGTTTCCAAAGAGATAACCCGAGATAGTTGAAGCCGGGAAACGTTCGCGTGTCCCAGCCCTGGGTAACGATTCGCATGCTGTACCAGGTGTAGGGCACACAAATCAGGGCAATGATCGCGATGGCCAACCACCAGCCACGTGAGAGAAGAAGCCGGAGACGTCCGGTGAGGAGTAATGCAGCGGGCACCACGAGGAAGATAACCCAGGCATTGCCTTTGGTCATGATGGCCGCCGTAGTGAGGAACCCGAACCCGAGGGCGTCGCGGAGAGTGCCGGAATCCAGCCAGCAGGTAAAGCAGAGGAGAGCCAGTAGGGTGAGTAGAGCTAGTGGGATCTCGGCCATTACCATCGATGCCTGAGCCTGGGAAAGCGGGGCGGCGATGGTGAGGAGGCCGGCGAGAGCGGCGTGCCAGGGGTGAACCCGATGACGCAAGGAGTGGTGAACGCACCAGCCCAGTAAGGCGTTCAGCAGGATCATGAGGAAGAGAAGGGCAACTCGGGAGGCGCCGAAGATTAACTCCCAGAGGGCCTGGACGATGGGAAAAAGGGGGGGCCAATTGCCGAGGCCGATTTTGGGGAAGTGGAGGTAATAGTCCTGGGCGAAGGCCATGGGGCGAGTCCACGCTTCGGGCGAGAGGAGGAAGTCATGCAGCATGAGTCCGGTGACGTAGTGCATGCCTTCGTCCTGGTAGCGGCCAAACTCACTCTGAAAGGTGCCGGCCTGCCAATGGAGCAGGAGGGCGAAGATGAAAAAGCCGAGCGCGGCTAGGGGAGCAACCATTCGGATCATGATCGGCTGCAGGGTTCTTGCTTGATTCGATTTAGCACCGTATCTCCATAGTACTGGGATCTTTGGGTACTGGGAGTTGGTGTGCGAGACTCGGACCTGTGATGTTGGGGCTGATACTTCTGTGTGCGGGTGGGGTGCTTTATCCATATCTGATCTATCCGTTGATGTTGGCGGCACTGGGAAGGCGCAAGCCGTTGGCGGTGAATGAGCCGTATGTTCCCCAGGTGGCGATCCTGATTTCGGCTTATAACGAAGAGGGGCACATCGGGGCTAAGGTGCAGAATTTTTTAGAGTTAGATTATCCGGCGGAGAAGCTGGAGCTGTGGGTGGGATTGGACGGATCGACCGACGGCACTGGGGCAATTCTGCAGGCGGCAATTCTCCAGGGTTCCGGGAACGC
Organism: Bryobacter sp.; assembly: GCA_022843605.1. GTDB lineage: Bacteria > Acidobacteriota > Terriglobia > Bryobacterales > Bryobacteraceae > JALHNI01. Next base: position 67,330 of record JALHNI010000013.1, on the reverse strand, counting down.
GCGTATCCGGGTAGTGGAACGGGCGGAACGGGCGGGCAAGACGGCGATGCTGAATGAGTTGGCTTCGCGGACACAGGCGGAGATCCTGCTATTCACTGATGTGAACCCGTACTACCGGCCGGAGGCGGTTCGCGAACTGGTGCAGCCTTTTGCCGACCCGCAAGTCGGGTTGGTGTCAGGCCAGACGCAAGTGCGCGGGGCGGGAAATGTCGCCGTCGAAGGGGCCTACTATCGCTTCGAACATTGGTTGAAGTTGCGGGAGAGCAGAGGGGGATGGCTAGCGGGTGCGTTGGGGCCAAACTACGCCATCCGGGCCAGTTTGTATGAGCCGCTGGACCCGGCCATGATCAACGATTTAGCGCATCCGGGATTGGTAGCGGCCAAGGGCTACCGGAGTGTGTTCCGGGAACAGTCCGTGATTGAGGAGGCGGCGGGTGACGAAGCGGGGCGGGAATTTTTCCGGCAGACGCGGATGACGGCGCAGGGGGCGTATGTGCTTTCGCGGCTGGGCGCGCGACTGCTGAGGTCGCGCAGTTGGGGAATGCTTTGGGTGATGGGTTCGCACAAGGCCTTGCGTTGGGCCGTGGGGGGGTGGATCGCGCTGGGGACGATCGCCATGGCGGCGGCGGCGCTGTCAGAGGCGGGATGGTGGTGGCCATTGGGAGCGGAAGCAGCGGGGCTGGGCGTGGTGGGATGGGGATGGAGGCGAGGAGCAAAATGGGCGAAAATTCCGGGCTTCTTTCTGGTGGTCCACACGGCTTACCTGGCCGGGCTGTGGCAGGCTTTGCGAGGTGAGCGCTATGTGACATGGAAGCCACGCGCGGGGTAGCGTGGAGATTGGAACCAGCGGATAATGAAGAAGTTGGGAGAAGTCTGACTGATGGCACAAAAAGTAATCGTCCTCGAGATCAACGAGGTGCCCTTACGGTTGTTTGGGCATTTCCAAAGTATGCGACCGGGGTCACATATTGATCGCCTGATGAACTCGGCGAAGGTGATTGAGACGCTGGCGCAGGACGTGGATGAGTCGTTCCTGTATCCGTCGCAGACATGGGCTTCTTTGAATACCGGCGCCAGCTATGAGCAGCACCAGATTCATTGGTACAACGATCCCAAACCGGCGCAGTATCCGCTCTATTGGAAGACACTGGCGAACGCGGGGGTGACGGTTGGAGCGGTGAACACCTTACATTCGTCTCCAGCGGCGGCCTACGCCGAGGGCAATGAGCAGTACAAGTTTCTGATTCCCGATTGCTTCGCCCCTGATTCTTATACCAAGCCAGCTTATTACGAACCGTTTCAATCTTTAAACCTCAAGGCGGTCTCGACCAACTCACGAGCGGCTTCCTTGAAGGCGCCGATGCAGGAAGCCATGGCCACGGTGCTAAACGCGCCGCGCTACGGGATCCGGATGCGGTCAATGATCAACGGAGCGGTGCTGGTGACCAAGATCCTAATGAAGAAAGCGAATCGCGAACGATTGCGCAATTTGCAATTTCCCCTGGTGGCGGACATCTTCCTGCATCAGTTGAAGAAAAGCGATCCCGAATTGGCGATCATGTTCACTAATCACATCGCGGGAAATATGCATCGCTATTGGTATGCCCTTTTCCCCGACGATTACCAGCGCGACATCTACGATGCGCAGTGGATGGCCAAATACGGCACGGAAATTCTGGCGGCGGTCGACATGCTGGACGAGTACCTGGGGGTATTCATGAAGCTGGCCGAGGAGAGCAACCGGATCCTGGTGCTGGTAAGTAGCATGGGGCAGCACGCGAACCAAAATCTGACGCCGGAGTACCGGGCATCGCACGCTCACGATTTCCGGCTGACCGATGTAAAGAAACTGATGGCGCGGTTGGCACCCGAGGGTAAGTACACTTTCCGGGTGGAATCGGCGATGGTGCCGCAATATACGCTTGAGTTTCCCAGTGCCGCCGAGGCCGCGAAGTGCGCGGCGGAGATTCGCGAGTCCAAGTTAACCGTGAAGGGCTTGGCGATTCAAGTGGACGCGAACCAAAGCGTCTTGACTGTGTCGGTGACACCGGAGCCGCGGGCTCCCCACTACGTGATTCGCGGCAAGGAATACCAGTACGATGAGCTGGGTTTCTCGCGGCTCGATATCGACGATCATCACTCCGGGTGCCATTGTCCGGAAGGCAGTTTGATTATTTATAACAGCCGGACGGCGGCCGTGGCGCAACGTAGTGTGAACTACTTGGAGTACGCTCCGGCACTCTTGAAACATTTTGGAGTGACGCGGCCTGACTTTATGTTGGAACCTACTTTTTCATTTTAGTGTTTGACCGGCAATTTTCTTTCTTTCTCAAGTCAGCGATTACCTCATCTAGCCCACAGCGTGCAGTTTTACTGCGGATGGGGACCCACAGCTTTACGTTGTGGGCGAGACGATGACTCAAACCGGGATGAGCTTTGACACGGTGGGGAAAAGCCGATGCCATTTTTTATTGTGTTGATTCTAAAGCACTTGACCAACTCCCGTTTGGTGGACGATCTGTATACTGGGTTCTAGAGGAGAAGGCCATGAGTCTTTCCCCGAGTTATCCGTTGAGGTGAACAGATCATGTGCAAGCGATTCGCAATCTTCGCTCTGGTGTGGGCGCTGCCTTTGGGGGCGCAAACCAAGATTTCGGTTAAGGACCAAGCCCGGAGTGTCGATTTATCACGGTTGGAAACGGTGCGGCCGTTTCCGGTGTCGACGTTTCTACCATCGACTTGCGTAGTCGGCGAAATCCGTTTCAAGACCGACGCGCCATCCGGACAGAACCTTTACACCTGCGTGAGTGTGAATACCTGGCAGGTACAAGGGGCGACGGGGGTATTCGATCCAGGCTTCCGGGTGGCGAGAACCTCGGCCACAACATTGACTATTGGCGCGGACTGCGTAGCGTTGATTCCGTGCCGGGTGCGGGTGGGGTCAATCGTCTATTCGATTGCGGCACCGGCCACGTTGACGCTGTTCGGGGGAACGGGGAGCGTCTTTATTTATGTGAACGGTGAAGGCGTGGTATCGGTAGCGGCGACGCCGACGGCCACACTCGCCATGAATTGCGCGGGATGTGTACTCGCTCCGGTGGTGACAACCTTTCCGCTGGACAGCATTCCGGTATCAACTTGGGCGGCAAGCTCCAACCAGTGGGCGGCGACGGGCGCCGATCAGAGAGCCGTGCTTTCGATGGGCCGGAAATTCCTGGCGGGTACCAACGTAAGCCTGGCGGAATCGGGGGCGGAAGTGACGATTTCGAGCACGAGCTTCCTACCTACGGAGAGCGTAGTGAACGGCGGTACTCTCCGGCTGGGAGGCACGGCGCCCGGATCGGCGACGTCGTCGTTGTTGGGCCTCGGGAGCGCGATCAGTGGCGGATCAGCGAATGGGACAATGCTGGGGATTAACGCGCCAGCGGGTTTTAGCGGCGATCTGGCGCAATGGATGGTTGACGGTATGGCGCGGTTCCGCTGGACGCCCACTGGTGGATTTTCCGCTTGGAACGAAGGCGGTACGGTGACTTGGTGGGGGAATGATTCGGCGGCTACCGGCTCGGCGTTCCGGTTGGCGATGCGCGGAAACGGGAGCGCTCATCGCTTCGCGCTGGGCAGTGGAACGAGTGGCAATTTCCTCCTGGCAACCGGCTCCGGAAAGGTAGGCCTGGGAACGAGCGCGCCAGAGCCTGGTGGGGCGGATCTACTGGTACGAGATGCCACAGCGACGACGGGATCAACGCAGGTGATCATTCAATCTGGAGCGGGACAGGATCGGGATTTGTTGCAGTTTCAGGATGGGGCGGGAGTGGCCACTTCGCGAGTGACGGCGGTAGGCGCGGTGGTGATCAGACCGGAGGGCGCGCGTCCCGCATGCACGGACGCTTCGCGAGGCACAATATGGTTCACAGCGAGTGAATCCGGGGTACCGGATAAGTTAGAGGTTTGTGCAAAAACGGTTACCGACGCCTATGCCTGGGCGGGTTTGTATTAGTTAATTCACCGCTCATCTTTTCGTGTCCTGCGGGGCCGTTCGAAAGGTCTTCCCGCCAAAACAGTTACAATTAGCCATGAGAATCGGGCGGTTGATCTCGATTTCACATGCTTTGGCCTCGGCCACCCAGCGGTCTCACTACATCGGAGCTAGTTTCATCATGATCATTCTGTTATTCTTCGCCTGCCTGCTGGCCTGGCAGATTCCCACCCTGGCGCAGGGTCCCACCAACGTGACATTGGTGGGTACCACGGCCACGCAAGGCATTGTGGAGTACGACACACCTGACGATGAGCCGTGCCGGGTCGAGGTGAGTTTGGTGGCAACGTTCGACCCCCTGGTCAACGACGTAAATCCGGCGATCTTTCCGGCCGCCGGCCACGATGATCGCGCCCTGAGGAACGGGCGTCACCGGACACTGGTGATCGGACAGCGCAAAGCCGAACCGGGCCTGGATGGCCGCATGTACTCGCGGGCCCTCGAAACGGGAACCGCGCACGCGTTGCGCCTCACGTGCACGGGTGGCGACGCCACCATTGTCTTTAACACAGCTTCCAGCGCGGGCCTCACCCCAGAACCACCCCCGTTTCATCCCGCGGCGGACGGCAACTTCGGCGTGCCGGACTTCGATTGGAGCGACCGTTCGAAGCCAGTGATCGATCCGCAAAGCGGCGTGGCCATCTACCGGATTGGCGACCCGCGCGACTACTCTTCCAACTCACAACATAGCTTCGCTCCCGGGCTCTTCTTTGGCGGCGCGGGCTGGACCAACACCAACAACATAACCAGCGGAAACACGTCTTCACTAGCGGCCACGGCATCGACGGGACCCATCTTTCTCCCCATCAACTCCGCGGACGCGTTGACCTGGGGTGGGTGGAATAATATTGCCACGCCAGGACATCCCGTCACTGATCTGGCTATCCGGCTTTTCGGCAACGCGACGCATCCGGATAGTGTCAACCGGACGATTGCGGTCTGTTTGTCGGTCGATTCCGGACAGACTTGCCGGACTAACTCCATCGAGCTCAGCTTACCCACGGGCTCCGCGGCTTCACTGGGATTACTTCCTCAGAGTTATCCGAATCCTCTGTTCGCGGGATGGGGAAAAGTAATTTCGCGGGAGTTCTTCTCCAGTGTGGGTGCCGTCGCGATTGCGGGCCACCAGGTAACGCTCGTCAAGGACGACGGTGGTAATGCAATCAATGCCAACTCACAGTCGGCCAAATCGCGGTTTCATGTGGAATGGGCGGCAGGATCCAAGCTCTATGTGGCGAATTCCTCGCCGGCCTGTGCGAATAACTATTGCACCATCACCGCCGTCACCTCGCAGACCAAATTGACCATTGAGGAATCACTTACCCTGGCGGAGAACAACTACCGGTTCGCGGGACTCGGCTTCCGGATTCGCAAGACTACGGACACCGGTACAGTGCGCCTCTCGGCGAGTTATCGTCTGGCGAAATCGTTCATCATGCACCAGGGAGCGAACTCGGGCTGCTCGATCACCCCGGTAGGGACCACGGTAGACCGTCACGGAGCGCCTCTCGGACGAACCATCGTGGGACGGTTGTGCTTGTTTTCGTACATGTTTGAAAGCGGCGGACGGCTTTATTTTGTCGGCGAGAGTGAACCTGAGGCGCGGCTATTGGCGCTGATTAAGCAGCCCGCGTCGATTGCTGGCCATACGAGCGCCGATTTACCCAACGCCTTAGCTGAGATCGCCGGGCCCAACGCACCCACCTTTGAAACGGACAATCCGAATGTATTCTATACCGGACTCAAAACCCAGGGTGGTTCAACGGCGATTTTCCGGCTGACCTACACGGGAGATTACCGGGAGAATAGCGGGGCGTTTTGGAATTCTGCACCGGACTCGACGCCAGCGACGGGCACCGCGAATCTCACCTGGGAGAATATGAACCGGGCGTCCACGGGTAAAGACTTGCGGTCACAGATTATCACTAAGTCCACCTATGATGAAACGCAGTGGGGCAGTTTATCCACCGGGTTAATATTTGCGGGCTTCGCCAGCCGTTACGCGGTGTTTTTTACGGCCAATGTTGGGGGGGGCGAAACGCCCTGCTGGATATTCGTATTCAACGCCAATAACGGCACTTTTGTGCGGGGTTGGAATACCTTGAATGGCGGTGGCCCAGGTTCTCTCGGCGGCGGATGCCACGCCATCGCCATTGCGGCGGACCGGATTCTGGTAATCAACAACGGCCTGCGCAACAACAACGTGAATAGCCGCTTCGGCGGCCCGTTCGAGACGCCAATTACCTCTTTGAAAAGGGGCGGCACTTTCAGCACCAATACGGTACTTCCGGGCCTGTACGATGGCTCCTACGAAGGAGCCTGCCCGGCGGACCTGCCCCAGCGCTGGAAGGACGTTGGTGCGGTGGGCAATAACTGTGTCACCGTGCGGATTTCGCGAGAGCCTTGTTCGGCGGTGGCAACGGCGGTGGAAAAGTTGCAGTACCCCTGTCCCGGCGATCCTTCGCGTTCCTGGGTGGGAGTGCCATTGGATGAAGGGCAGGATTTCCACGACGCCGCCCGCTTTTGTGACGATGAGCATTTGATGGTCGTCCGGCGTACCAACCTAGCCGGCAACGGGGCGGAGTTAGTATTGTTACGCGATGCGGCACCCGGCTACTGCTGTGTGGCGGCGAACGCGCGCGGGAGAGGCTGTGCGAATTCACCGGGGCAGGCGGTACACGCGGCTAATTGGAGCTTACGCATGACACCGAGGGGCTCCTGCTGTTCCTGTAGCCAGCTTTATGACCCGCAGTCGGGCACTTACTTAGTGGAAGACCAAAATCTAACGCGCGGGCACGCTTCGTATGAATTGCTCGCTAGCGGCAACCATACCTATGCCGGGATTGGAACCAACGGGTATGTGTCACGCTACGACGTTCCGCCCTCCGGCTTTGGCCAACGAGAGACCGCACGCTTCGCGCAGTGGCCACGCTTTGCTGGCCTATCGAGCGAGGACCCTGGCTCGGTGCAATCGTATATCGCGGTAGGCGGGTCCGCCGCCGTCGACTTTGAGAAACGCTTTGCGACGGATTGGCGGCACCCGAATCCTTCGCTGGGGTTGGCGGCTGAGGTGTTTGGTGGGACCATCGGCAAAACCTATACCGCGCTATTGCAGCCCGGGACCAATGCGGTTTATAAAGCGAACGCCATCTCTGGCCAGTACGATCCGAAACGAAGCCCGCTGGTGGTGTGGGTAGGCCGCTACTTACTGAAAGAGAAGAGTGCGCCAGAATTGGGTGATACTCTCACCGATGCTGACCAGTGGCGTTTTTGTTATGCGCAGCACGCTGGAGAGTGCCGGGCCAACTCCGCGGTTGGCGATTTCTATGTGGTGGCCCCCGGCCTCGATGTATCATTCAACCGGTGCCATGCTTCGCAAATTTCTTACCGGACTCTTTGCGCCTTCGCTGGTTCTTCCGTGCTGGCGCAGATCATGCAGCTCCGCATTGACCACGACGATCCGGCGGGACTGATGCAACGCCGGCTCGGCTACGGGTTAACCCGTCCCGGTTCCCAATACGTCTACAGCCGGGCGAAACCATTTCCCAATGGCAGGGCCATCACCTCCACCGCGTTCAACGTCGAAGGAGTCTATTCGATGCCGGTATGGATGAAACTTCCGCCGTGGCCGGAGGATTCGGTGAACCGTACCACCTTCGTCCCGGTGCAGATTCGCAGTTCGGGTAGTAGTTACGTTGAGTTTGGCTATGAGGAGTTTGGCACGCCGGATCAGTTCCATTGCACGCCGAGGGCTGAAGCCTGCCGCGTAGCCGCCCCGCAGTTCGACGAACGGGCCCCCTTCCGTTATGCGGGTGAAGGTATCACTCCCGCCACCGGTGACTGGACGATCACCATTCCAGCGCTGCCGGGCAGGGTGCTCTACCACCGGATCGTGTCGGGCGATTCTGCTGGTCCGATTCAGGCCATTGCAATTCCGTAAGTTAGACTAAAGGGATGTTGCCTCGTCGCATGGCTGGACCATCCCCGGGAGCGTTGCCTGCTCCAGACCGGACGGCGGCCAAGCCTACGGTCCCCGTCAGCGGATTGCCGCTTTCTGGTTTGGCGGCGGCGCTGCCCGCACCCGTCTGGTCCCAACCGGGCCGCGCCTACCCACAGGGCTTATCCTCCGTGGACACCCCCATGGCGCGCATGGGAGCGATTTTGCTAGGTATATATCTCGCGTTGCATGCTTGCTACATGCCAGAGTTTATGGCTGTGTATTTCGGCTTTTCCATTCCCATCGTGGCCGGCACCGGTGTGGCTGTGCTTGCGGTTTGGCTTTTCAGTGGCCGGTTTAGCCGCTTCTTTGAGAACCGGATCGCCGCGGCATTCGTTCTGCTGTTCGTCTGGTGGCTTTTATCGGCGCTGATCTACAGCTTTCGGGGCTATGTGATGGATATGATTCAATACGGAATCCGTTTCCATTCCGCTCCGGTAATTTTTGGCGGCATCCTCCTGAACTTTGGTTTGCTGAGGATCGCCATGAATACCTACGCGCTCGGATTTGTCGCCGGCTTGATTTTAACTTGGCGCTTTGGCATCAGTGACGCTACCGGCCGTTTCTCCGTGCCAGACATCAGTTTGGCGAACCCCAACGACCTGGCCCTCAATTTGCTCCTGGGCGCGACCTTCATGACCGTCTTTCTAGTGAACGCCAATTTAATCAAACGGGTGTTCTGGCTGTGTTGTACCCTGGGCTCTCTGTACCTCATGCTGCGCACAGGGTCGCGCGCCAACCTGATCACGCTTCTGGTGATTGTGGCGGTGGGCTGGTTCATCTCGTCGGGACGGGCGCGCATCGCGATACTCGCCGGCGGTTTGCTGATGTTGATCCTGTTCGCCGTGATGGTACCGCGGTCCAGTTGGCTGCGGCTCACTACTTTTATGAGCGCCTCGAGTGAAGAATTGTCCGGAGGAGAACATCTCGAGGGGGCCATTGCTTCCACCGAAGCCCGCCGGGGTCTGCAGGTTCGCGCCATGAAAATTACCCTCCTGAACCCGATTTTTGGCATCGGCCCGAACATGTTTATCTATGCCCTTGATGACTACATGCGTACCCAGGAATCGGCGGCAAAAGGCACTTGGCTCCATCCGCACAATACGTACCTGGATGTTTCGTCCGAGACCGGATTGGTGGGCGTGGCGTTCTACATTGGCGTCATATTCTGGTGCCTGTACACCAATTACCGAAACGTGCGTTGGGCGCAACTGTGGTCCGCCACCGCCGGCGATGCGTTGGGGATTTCTTCTGCTCTGCTGCTGGCGACGACCGCTTTCAGCTTCGGAACTCTCTTTTGCAGCATCCCGTATACCGGCCAACTTCCCTTTCTGGTTGCGCTGACGGCGGCCAATACCCTGGCCATGCGTGACGCGGGTCTACAACGCTATGCCGCGCCGGCACCTCTGGCCCCCCTCAACTACGGTCCGGCGCGTTGAGTATTCCCGTCTTGTTCGCCGCCCGGTCACTCGGCCATGGCGGCGGTGAACGGCAGTTGGCCACTAGCGCGCTCAACCTGAATCGGGAGCGCTTTGCCCCGCACGTGCTTTCGATCGAGGGTGGGTTCTGGGAATCGCGACTACGCGCCGCTGGCATCTCCCTTCATCGTTTGCCGCTGAATAGTTTCGTTACTGCCCGCGCCGTCCTCGAAGGCTGGCACTTGCGACGCTGGCTCGTCCAGCGCGGCATCCGGCTCGTCGTAACCTTCGACTTTACGATGAACCTCTTCGTCATCCCGGTGGCCCGCAGCGTGCCAGGTTTGGTGGCGCTGTCCAACCAACGTTGCGAGCTCTCGCTGATCCCCACCCGCTATCGAACCGCCTCGCGCTGGATTCATCGCGCAGCCACCGGCATCGTCGTCAATTCCTCCCACTTGGCTGACGAATTGCGTCAACAGTGGGCGGTACCCGCCAGTAAGATCCATCTCTGCCCGAATGGTCTCGACACGGAGCGTTTCAATCCGGCGGGCCGTGCCCGCTTACCCGAATTGGCTGGCGCGCGGCTGGTGGTGGGCACCGCCTCGGTCCTGCGCCCCGAAAAGAACATCCATCTCCTCATGGAGTCCTTTGCTGCCGCAGCGCACCCGGCTGACCGTCTAGTGATCGTCGGAAGCGGACCGGAAGGCGAGCGCCTCACCACCCTCGCCGACCAACGCGGCATCGCCAACCAGTGTCTCTTCGTCCCCTCCACCAGCGACGTCGCACCTTGGCTCCGTTCCATGGACGTGTTTGTGCTGGCCTCGCGCAGTGAGGGACAATCCAACGCCCTGATGGAAGCAATGGCCACTGGTTGTTGCGTGCTCGGCGCGGACATTGGAGGCAACCGCGGTCTGATCCAGCCATCCATCAACGGGCTATTGTTCGCCAATGAAGACCTAACGTCATTGAGTGAAACACTGGCTAAAGCCTTGGCGGAACCCGCCCTGCGCGAAAGACTGGCATTGGATGCCGCCTCATCAATTGAGCGCCATCACTCCTGGCCGGTGGCAGTGGAACGGCTAGAAGATACATTTGACCGCGTCCTTCATTCGGCCGGCCGGTAGACCTCAAACTCTTAGTAGTTACGAAAGAGAGGGCCTAATTTACTACCGGCTTCGGCTAAGTGCATGCGTTTTTTGGCCAGGATGGGAATCTCCCGCGCCGACTCGAAGGGCGTGCACGGGCTATGCGCAGAATTGCGCTGAGTATAGTAAACAGACGCAGATTCCAGAGATCAAAACTGTGTCCGGTGGCGCTTGACGCAGAAAGCCTGCCACCTCCCGAAACGCCGCCAGTTGCGGACCCGGAGCCACCGGCGCAGTCAGCATCGCCCAAAACAGCAGCACATAGAACTCGACCACCGTGGGCCGCCGCCAAGCCCTCACCAACGACACCAGCCCACATCCCATCGTCAGACCTGAAAGGGCATACCGCAACACACCGGGCGACGCGCTCCACAATGCTGCCGGCATGCGAAGGTAGAAGAGAAAATTGTCACGGTACAACCGCCAATCGATGACGAATTGGCTTCCATACTGACCTCGGGAGTCATAAATAAACTTCGTATAGATCATGACTCCCACGCCCAGAAAGAGCAGCAGGTACCAACCGAAAGCTCGCATGCGCCAACTCGGCCGAGACTCCCAGACGCGCCAGAATTCATTGACGATGGCCGCCCCCAGTAAGGCCAACGCCGTCGCCCGTGTGGCGTAGCTCAGTAATAAGAGGCCCGCGACGGCGGCCGCCGCCCAGGCGGGTCGTTCCACCGTCAACCCTCTATCCTCCAGCCAAAGGATCGCCAGGATTGCGCCGCCCGACACCCATAGATACACTCCGTCCGAGCCAATAGTTTCCTTCAGAAGCAGCGGCAGCGCCCCGAAACCGAAGGCGAGCACGACCCCCGCACTCCACGGTGGCGTGAGTCCCATCCGCTTCCCAACCAGGTACCAAAGCGGCAACGCCAGCCACCAGAAGAGCGCCAGGATCGCCTTCATCGCCCGGTAGTTCAGCCCCTGGAAGGCGTACACCGGTGCCAGTAGTAACGCCGGCACGGGAGGATAGAGAGAGGGATGATTCAGCGCCGAGCGTGGAGTTACGGTGTACTGATGGGCGCTGATCGGCTCACCTTGGGCAATGTTTGTTGCTTCCTGCAAATAGACCGCGAAGTCGCCGCCCCAATGATGCCCGTCTTGCAGGGTGAGGAAGTAGGCCGGCGCCGTCAGCAGGAGGATCAGCCAGATCCAGAATCGGTCAGTTTGCACTTTCTCTAGTTTGTTGCCCTATGGGACACCCCAGTTAACGGTTGCCGGCACTCGCGCGGTTAGGCTACTAGATACCGATGCGGTCGACAATCTGGCGCGTGATCACTTGGGGACGGCGATCGTAGAGGCGAGTGGTGCGCGGGTCGGCGTGACCGGCCAGGCGCTGCACGTCTTCGAGCGCTACGCCCTGCTCCAACAGGTTGGTGATGGTGGCCACGCGGAAACTGTGAGCGGAGAGACGCGGGCTGAGGCCGGCGTTCTTCATGCGCCGCTTCACCAGGCGGCAGGCGTCGACGCGGGAGAGTCCCCGGCCCGTGAGTTCCCCGCCCTGCAGAGTCTGGAAAAGCGGCGTCACGTCGCCGGTGAGTTGGGCGGCCTCGCGGTAGGCCAAGATCCAGCGTGCCAGGTCCGCGCGCAGAGGGATCTCCCGGCTTTTGCCATTCTTCTCCAGAATATGGACGTTTGCCCGTCCGCCGGTCTCATAGAGGTCGCCAAGCGTCAGTGTAGCGACCGCCCCGACGCGGGCGGCGGTATAGACCAGGAAGCCGATCAGAGCCCGGTCCCGCAAACCGGCAATCGTCGTCAGGTCGAGGGCGGCCAGGATCTGGCGTACCTCGTCGATCGTGATTTCCGGCGTTCGGCCTTCGGTGACCTGGTAGCGCTCCAGGCGCACGGTCGAGACTGGGTTAAGAAGGCAGACGTGGCGGGTGACGAGTTGGTCAAAGAAGTGGCGCAGGGCGGCGCGATGCTGCTGCTTGGTGGCCGGGCTGCCGGGATGCCGATCAAAGTAGAGCCCAACGAGCATCGGGGTGATCCGGGAAAGTTCGGTTCCCTGCCCTCCGGCCCAGTCGAGAAACTGCTGGATGGCGGTTTGGTAGGCACGCCGCGTGTGCGGATTGCGGATTTTGCCGTAGAAAAACTCCTGAGCGGCAAAGACGGCGCCTTGGCCGGCTGCGGTGACGAGAGCCGGTAGACTTTGCGAGGCGGGAATGAGGGCGCTCATGGCGTAGACCTAGAGTAGCAAATAACGTCTTTTATGAGCTACTGACATTCTTGGTTCCTGCGCTATCTGGCAATAACGTATACTAGGCGAAGTCGATCTACCATGGCCCGCCCCGTCGAATGGTTTCAACGTCTTCCCCGGATTCAGGCGCTCCTGGCCCAGTCCGATGCGCCAGCGCTTCTCAACCGCACCAGCATTCAGCAGCTTTTCGGCGTTGAGCGCCGCAATGCTCAATATCTTCTGCGGCGCTTCGGTGCGGTCCGGCTCGGCAATGCCCTGGTGATTGAACGAGAGCAGCTCGCGAGTCAACTCGACGGTCTGGCCAGTGCGGATGACTTCGAACGGAGGTTGCGGCGGCATGAGCAAGTCCGGACCGTGCTGGCCGAAGCTCGCGCGACCTGGCAACTGGCCCGGATTTCCCTGCCCGAGCCCTCGGCTGAAGGGTTGAGTCAGTTGCCACGGACGATTCAGCTCGAACCAGGGCGGCTGTCGATTCAGTTTTCGGGTGCCGTCGATTTGCTGGGCCAACTGCTTGAGCTTTCCAAGGCGATCGGGGAGGACTTCGACCGGTTTGAGGGGATGTTAAATCAGGACCCCCTTCCAAGCTGAAATACCCCTATATCTGCGGGCTTTCGCGAGATTGCCACAATGAGTGGGGTTATGGTTTCTTGACACCAACCCTACCCATCCTTACAATCGAGCCTGATGGTTCGCCAATATCTCACCACCCGTCAGGTGGCCCATGAGCTCGGCGTTTCGCTCAATACCGTTTACCGGTGGCTGAAGGCCGAGCGACTCCCCGAACCCCTCCGTGATCCTGACAATAACTACCGGCTTTGGACGGTTGAAGACTTAAACCGGCTCCGTCAAGCCGCATCGGAGCGCGTATGATCCGTCTCGTGGTCGCAAATCAGCGCGGCGGTGTAGGAAAAACCACCGCTGCCGTCAACTATGCCTGGTATCTGGCCGCCCGCGGACGCCGCACCCTGTTGATCGACACGGACAGCCAGGGTTCGATTGGCGTCATGCTGAACCTCAAGCCCAAGCACTATTTCAGCCACTTCCTGGTGAACAAGTTCCACCTGGACGAGTGCACCGTTCAGGCCGGGGAGAACTTCCACGTGCTGTGCGGTAACAAGGAGACGGTGCAGGCCGAAAGCGCTTTGGCCGGCGCCGTGGTCCGGGAGTTGACGCTCAAGGTGCTGCTCGAGCCTTATGAGAAGCAATACGACGCGGTCATCATCGACGTCTCGCCGTCGATCAATCTGTTGCAGACCTGTGCCATGGTTTATGCCCGTAACGTGTTGATTCCAGTCAACATGGACCTCCTGAGTCTGAACGGGGCCAACGCCGCCTACGACATGATCCGGTTACTCAATGACCTGATCCGGGCCAACATCACCGCCGTCGGGCTGATGCCCTGCCAGGTCGATCAGCGGCTTTCGGTTACCGCGCTGGTCCAACAGGGTCTGGAGAAGATGTCCGAGATGTTCCAGATTCCCATTCTTCCGGCCATCCGCACCGATCAGAGCGTCAACAAAGCCTTCCGGGCCCGCCGGCCGCTCCTCGAATACGACCCCGCTTCGAAAGCCGCCCAGGATTACCTGGCCGCTTTCGAGAAGATCACCGCCGCCATCGAAGCCAATGCGCAAATCCAAAAAGCTTCCGCCTGAGCCCTTTGACGTTGGCGACTTCCTGCGTCCGACGGATACGGACCTGCGAAGTGCGCTCAGTTCCCTGCTCCATGGCGGACAGGAGAGCGCAGAGGGGCCTCCTGAAGTAGCTCCCGGTCTCAGCTTAACAGCGGATACAACATCGGGCGGGCTATCTGCGCCGATCGGAAGTCAAAATAAGGCCGGTCCTGAGTTAGGACCTCCTGCTATTACAATTGCGCCCGTCAACATAGAGCGTCCTCGTGACTTAGCTGCCGCCACAGCCACACCTCCCGCCATTAAGTTAGAGCCCCCTGCTAATTCACCATGGGGCTCTATTTTAAAAGAGCTACCTAAGGTAGTTCCGCTAGCTACCTTAGAACCAGTAAAGACCTTCATACCCACTCCTAACTTAATCTCCGGGCCTAAGAGGCGAGAGTTCGCCGTACGCCCCGCCCACCTAGTGGAAGATGGACACTCCCGGGCCGAGCAACAGGTCTACGCCATCCTGTGGGAGAACGCCACGCCGCTCGATGCCATTTCGCGCCTCATCACGCTCGGCTTCGCCTCCATGGGCAAGCTCACCGGACTCTCGGAGAGCAATGCCCGCATCAATCTGCGCTCGCTCATCCAGAAACTGGCCATCGAGGAGCACACCACGTATGACTGTGCCGCCAGCCAGGGCCGCACTTACCGGATCTACGATCCTGCCGAGATCCTGCGCCGACGCCACGAGGCCGGTTTGCGCTGGGTGATGCGCCGGACATTGGCGGTCGTGTTTGTCGATCCGCAAACTAAGCTCCCCTTGTTTACTAAAACCGGTAGCAAGCCGGGAGCCGGTCTCAACCTAACTCCCCCTCTTCTTTTGGCCAACTCAATTCGCGGTCACCTGCAGCAGTACGGCCCGGCCGACAGCCAGGCCGTGCAATGTCTGATCGATGCCGCCCAGCAGACTGGCGCCACCGTCGAGCAACTCGCGGAAGCGATCCACGATCAGGCCCTGCTGACCACCGGTATGACGCCCGCCCAGCGCATCGCCTTCCTGCTCGACACCGTGCCCGGGCGCCTACCGGATCAGCGTTAGGGCAGGGAACTCACACCGGCGGCACTTCTGACCGAAGAGCGTAGTTAGAGGCGTCGCTTATGTCAGAAATCGAAACCCGGCAATTCGGGAACCTCCACTATCGCCCCGAACAGGTCATCCACTTCGCGGTCGGGCTGCCGGGCTTTGAGGAGTGCCGGGAGTTCCTGCTGCATGAGGAGCCGACCATGGGGCCTTTCGTCTTTTTGCAAAGCCTCAGCGACCCGAACCTCAGCTTTGTCACCTTGCCCGTCGAACGGCTGGAAGAGAACTACGAACTGACGCTCTCACGCGAAGATCTGGCCCAATTGGAGGCCGCCGAACTCCCCACGCCGGACGACGTACTTTGTCTGGCCGTCCTGCAACTGCATCCGGGCGGCGCCACCGCCAATCTGGCCGCCCCAATTGTGATCCGAACCAGCCAACGGCGCGGCACCCAAGCGATCCGGCAGGACCGTAAGTACAGCGCGAACCATCCCGTGCGCTGGCAGACAGCAGCAGCCGGCCAAGGCGGCGAATCATGCTCGTGATCCGCCGCAAGCGTGACCAAGTCATCCACATTGGCGCTGACATTGAGGTGACGGTGCTGGAGATCGAAAACGGGCAAGTGAAGCTGGGCATTAACGCGCCCCGCGATGTGCCGGTCTTCCGGGAAGAGATCGCGGCCACGCGGCGTAGCAATCAGGGCGCGGTCCTGGCGGAAGCGGCCCTGAAGGCGCTGGAGACCTACACCGTACCGAATAGCTCCGGAGCCAGAACAGTTTCAATTTCCAGCTCATCCTCATAATCGTCCACCGGGGCCCGATAAGCCGCAGTGAGACCCGGAGCGTGCCCTTCGAGGACGCGTCCCGCACGCTCGGTGCGCGGAAAGATTCCGCGACCATTCATTCAGTCCGCGAACTCTAGGAAGGAGTCAATTTTATGGGTGGATTTTCCATCAACACCAACATCACCTCGCTGCAGGCGCGCGAGTATCTCCGCACGAACTCGGAATTTCAATCGAAAACGATTTCCCGTGTCACCTCCGGTCTCCGCATCACCTCGAGCGGTGACGACGCCGCCGGCCTCGCCATCGCCAACGGCTTCCGGTCCGACATCAGCGTCATCACGCAAGGCATTCGCAACGCCAACGACGGCTTGAGCCAGTTGCAGATCGTCGATGGCGGCCTGAACAACATTTCGAAGCTGATTGACCGGGCGCGCACGCTGGCCACGCAATCGGCCACGGGCACCTTCACCGGTTCGCGCGACGTGCTGAACAGCGAATTCGGTTCAGTGCTGACGGAAATCGACCGCCAGGCGCAGACCATTGGCCTGGACATCGGCGGCTCGCTCGCCAAGAACCTGAGCGTCTTCATTGGCGGCGGCGCCGGCACCACCAGCGCGGCCAAAATCACCAACGGCAGCGTCGGCGTTGACCTTTCCTCCTCCACGGTCGACACGCGCTCGCTCGGACTCTCGGGCGTGCAAGCTTCCGGCGTCTCCGGCTCCGACATCTCCACCTCCTCGGCCACCTCGGTCGCCAACATCCTCGTCAACTCCACGAACACGGCCGACGCAGCCGTAGCCGGCTTTACCGAGTTCCGCTTCCGGGGCGCGGGATTCTCCGATGACGAAAGCATCAAGGTGAGCGCCAACCTGTCGGGCGTCACCAACACCACCAACCTCGCCACCGCCATTAACGCGGCCATCGACAGCGCCGGCAACGGCGGCTCGCAGCAGGCGACAGCCTTCAAGAACGCCGGTATCCGCGCCGTGGTCGTACAGGACAAGCAGGGCGACGGAACGGTGAAAGAACGTCTCGGTTTCACGAGTTCCTCGGCCGCCTTCCAGGTGGAAGCCGGCGACCGCACGGCCAACGCCCTGCTGGGCAACTTCAGTGACGGCGCAGTCGGCAAAGCGCAGAAGAACGTCTTCGTCGGCGGCACGGCTGCGGCGGGGGCCGGCACCACGGCGGCCACGGCCGGCAACATCATCGTCCGTCTGCAGGGCGGCGGTTTGAGCAGCCCGGTGGATCTCAAGCTCGAAGTCACCGGCGGCACCACCACCGTCGGTCAGGTACTCGCCGACTTCACCTCGCAGGTGGGCGCCAATAGCGCGCTGCAGGCGGCGGGCATTGAAGTCGTCAGCGCCAACGCGGGCGAACAGATCGTGCTGCAGAACAAGCAGGGCGAGCGCTTCGAAGTGCTCACCGCGGGCGACACCAGCGACATCCTGGGCCTGGGCTCTTACCGCCTGGCCAACCAGTCCACCGCCACGTCGCTTGACTACACATCGATCACCGGCACGGGCGGCACCTTCACGGCCGTCGCCAACCAGTTCGAGATCTCGGTGAACGGCAGTTCTTCGGTGATCGATACGGGCAGCTTCACACCGGCCGCGGCCACCGTCGCCGCCTACGTCAATTCGCTCAACCAGTTCTTCTCCACCAGCGCCGACGCCCAGAAAGCCGGCCTTGTGGCTTCGGCCGACGGCGGCCAGTTGAAGATCGCCTCAAGCAATGGTACGGCCTTCCGCTTGAACAGCGTCGCCGGCGCCACCAGCGGCCTGGGCCCGATCACGGCCGGCGCCGTCACGGCGAACGGCAAAGACGCTTTGCGTTCGGACACCGTCGGCACCGTGAACTTCGGCGCCAGCGAAACGGTCACCTTCAACGCCAACGGCACCGACTATGAAGTCGACCTCAACGGCGATACCAGCTTGGCCGACGTGGTCACCTCAATCAACGGCACGGCCGGGCTTTCGGGTATCGTCACCGCCGCGGCGGTCGACGGCAAGCTCGTCATCACCGGCGACGCGGCCGACAACAAGGTGAAGGTCACCAGCGGCACCACCGGCGTGCTCTCCACGCTCGGCCTCGCCGTAGGCGACACCAACATCGCCGACAAGTCCAGCTTCAGTTCGGGCGGCGCCTACGCCACCGAACTCGGCACCGACAAGGACGTCTACAACTTCAGCCAGTTCCGAAACGGCATCGATTCACAAACCCTGAACATTGTCGCCAATGACGAGACCGGCGCTCAGCGCTCGATTGCCGTCACCCTGCGCAATGATTCGATCGCCCGCAACGCGCGCTCGCTCGACGAAGCGATCTCCACGATCAACTCGGCGCTGCAGAGTTCGGGCGACGAGACGCTGAAGCAGTTGGTGGCGGTGAAGGAATCGGCCACCGACGACCGCAAGGAAGGCATCCGGTTTGTCTCGAACCTGTCGAACTTCCGCGTCAGCGTCGGCACGGTCGCCTCCTCCACGGCGGCGAGCGAAGTCGGCATCTTCGACGGCAGCACCGGCACAAGCGTCCTCGGACAGGGAACCCTCACCGCCGCCAGCCAAACCGCCGGCGGCGCGCAAACCGACATCTCTACGCAGGCCAACGCCGAAGCCGCCGTCAGCGCCTTGGCCGAAGCCGTGCAGAAGCTCGGTACCGCCCAAGCCGTCGTGGGCCGCGGTCAGAACCAGTTCACCTTTGCCGTGAACCTGGCCCAATCGCAGGTCACCAACATCTCGGCCGCCGAAAGCCGCATCCGCGACGCTGATCTGGCTTCGGAAGCCGCCAACCTCACCAAGGCGCAGATCACCTTGCAGGCCGGCGTGGCCGCCCTCGCCCAGGCCAACTCCGCGCCGCAGCAGATCCTGTCTCTCCTCCGAGGTTAAAGCTTTTCTCCCGCTGGGCCGCGCGCTTCAGGGCACGGGCCCGGCGGGGGAAGCAGCCTGAACGGATGACCGGGGCAGGGAAGTGGCTCTAGCCGCTTTCCGGTGCCCTCTAAGCTTCCGGTACCCCTAAGTTTCCGGTGCCCCTAAGTTTTCGGTGCCCCTAAGTTTTCGGTGCCCCTAAGTTTTCGGTGCCCCTAAGTTTCCGGTGCCCCTAAGTTTCCGGTGATGGTGGTCCTCATTCAGCCGGGCCGGCCGGGCGTGCTCCGTCGACAGCCATCTCGGGTGTTGTCGACGTCACACGCCCAGCCACGTTTGCCACCATTCTTCACTGTTTTTCATGACTGTTTTTGTTGACCGTTTCGCACATTCATGACCACTCCTTACACTCCACTTCCGGCTCATCCCTGGCCGCATCGTTCCTGGCCGACGCTCTCCGGCGCGCCAGATCCGAAAGCCTGGATCGAGCGCGGAAATCTCTGGCACCAAACCGGCGACCACACCGAGGCGGCGCACTGCTATCAGCAGGCCGTCGAACTCGATCCCGCCGCCGCCCAAGCCTGGTTTAACCTGGGCGTTGTCCGCACTCTCACCGGCGAACTCGATTCCGCGCTGGCCGCCTACCAGAACGCCATCGCCACCCGTCCCCGTTTTGCCCGCGCCTTCAACAACGCGGGAATCCTGCTGCAGGCCCGTGGCGACCGCGAAGCCGCCAGCCACTACTACCGGCAAGCCACCCAGGCTGAACCCGCTTACGTCGATCCGCACTACAACTCGGGCTTGCTCGCCTTCACCGGCGCCAACTTCGCCGCCGCCGAACGCGCCTACCGCCGGGCCCTGCAGTTGTCGCCCACGCACGCCGAGGCGCGCAACAACCTGGGCAATACGCTGCTTGAACTCGGCCGCGCCCGCGAAGCCCGCCGCTGTTTTGAGCACGTCCTCGCCGCCGTGCCGGATCACCCGCAGGCCCGCTGGAATCTGGGCTTTACGCAGCTCCTGCTGGGCGACTACGCCGAAGGCTGGCGCAACCACGAATGGCGCCTGCAACAGGCCGGGCGCCAGCGCTCCTTCGCCATGCCCCGCTGGGATGGACGGCCGCTCGAAGGCGCGCCGCTATTGGTCTGGAACGAACAAGGCCTGGGCGACGCCATCCAGTTCGCCCGCTTTCTCCCCGTCGCCCGCAGCCGCGAAGTCAACGTTTGGATGGAAACCGCGCCCTCCCTGGAACGGCTTTTTGCCTCGCTGGCCTGCCGCCTGGTCGCGCCCGGCACCGTAGAAAACCCAGCGTTTGAAAGCGGCTGGCAGATTCCGCTCCTCAGTCTGCCGGCGATCTTTGAAACCCGGCTCGAAACGATTCCGCCCGCGCCCTATCTCGCCGTCAGCCCTGAGCCTGAAGCCAAATTCCGGCAGATGCTCGCCACTGCGCTGCCCGACGGTAACTTGCGCGTGGGCTTGGCTTGGAGCGGCAATCCGCGTCACGAACGCGATCACCTGCGGTCGTTGCCCCCGGCGCTGATTCCCTCGCTCACCGCCGATCTCCCCGGCGTCTCCTTCGTCAGCGTTCAGCGCGGCACCCCGCCCCCCGGCGTTCTTACCTTTGATGAAGCGATCGCCGATTTCGCCGACACTGCGGGGCTGATGGCCAACCTCGACTTAGTCATCAGTGTCGACACCGCCGCCGCCCACTTAGCCGGCGCGCTCGGCCTCCCGGTGTGGCTCTTGCTCTCCTTCGCGCCGGATTTCCGCTGGCTGCTTGAGCGCGAAGACTCGCCCTGGTACCCCTCGATGCGTCTCTTCCGCCAACGCCGCCCCAACGACTGGCCGCACTTACTGGCTCGCGTCCGGACAGAGTTGCTCAATCAGTCCCTAAAGCGGTAGCGAGTAAATCACATTGCGAATCTCCTCCGTCGTCATAGCCGCCCACATCAGCAAAAGCTGATCGATGGCTGTCGCCACCGGCAGGTGCTGCGGAACAATGATGATCCCGGGAGATTCATTTTTCGCAAGAAATTGCGCAAAATAGCCTGGCATGGTCCGACGGTCATGGGAAATCAACACTCGCCCCATGGCGGCGGCAGCGGACAGAACTTCGAGATCCGGCAGTCCAATAATTCCCCCCCGGTGGGCGTCCAAAATATCAATCGCCGGCTCTAGCCGCCGCAGACCAAGCACGATGTGCTGTTTCACGTCCGCATCAGCCAGGAGTTTCATCGTCATGGGCAGAATTTCCCTTCACAACTCCAGTATACCGGCGGGTAGCGAAGCGCTTTGCATCTAAGTCGTTTAAAATGTTGAAGATAAAACTATGAAGAGGTGTGACTACCGTACGCGCCGCTGTGAATTGAAGGCCTCGCCGGACTCAAACCGCCGAAAGCTTCGACTTCTGCCGTGCTTCTTCCAGCTTTTTATAGAACGCGGGATGCAGTCTCCGAGACTCTTCGTACAAAGCGTCGTACGCCTTTTCGCCCTCGCGTAGATACTGGTCCACCAAATCCCGATTCGCCAGATAAAAAGCTAAGCCACCGAAAACCTGCTCCAGCGTCAGCGCCGGGAACGACTCCACGATCCCATCCGCCGACTCGCCTTGCAGAAACGCATACACCACCGAATCCAAAGAAACCCGCGTTCCCAGGATGTAGTAGCCGCCGTTTCGCTGTTCGATGTATTCCTTGGCCATGTGAGGATCGCTCCCTAGACGACAGTATAGACCCGGGTCCAGGGAGACAGTACCGGTCACCCCACGTCGCCTCCTGCATAGAGCTATCAGACCGCAGTCAGCGCACCGGTTGATCTACCGCCCGAAGACAACGTCAATTCCAGTCAGCACGGTCTCCAGATTCGCTCTAGACAGCTTTCCCACCCGCTGCGTCAGCAGCCGACGATCCAGGCTCACCACCTGGGAAGCGTTGGCTACGGAAGGCTTGGGTAAACCAGTCTCTTCCTCCGCAAGATACAGGTTTCCCGGCGCTTCGGCCCACTTCAAATTACTCGTCAACGGAACGCACACCACGGTGCCCAATTTGCTACGGTTCAGCGCATCCCCTTGAACGATGATGACTGGATGCCGGAAACCAGGACCTGAACCTATGGGAGCAGGTAGATCCGCCCACCATACTTCGCCTTGCGAAATCACCATTCGTTCTGTTCGAGAATGCGGCGGGCGGCCTCCGCAACAAAGGGTTCCGTGGTGGCCGGCATTGTCTCGCAAACGCGATTCATCGCTTCGGTCACCTCATTCGGCGAGTGCCGCGCCACATACTCGCGAAGTGCGTCGCTATAAATTTGGCTCCGGGACTTCTTGGATCGGTGAGCCAGACGCTCGGCATCCTCGAAAACATCGTCCGGGATCGAGACGGCAGTCTTCATACCTTGAGTATAACTAGCTTGCCGCAGTCACGACCTGCTAGCCCACCTCAATCAGCCCGCCCGGCTGTTCCACCGCGTCGAACATCCGCAATAACTGGCGTTCACGCGTCGAATCTCCCCAAGCCTCCACCAGCAAAGCCCGTTCCTGCCGCAACCGGTCACCCAGCCGCTGCCCAGCCGCATAGTGCTCCAGTAAACGCTCATAGCACTCGATGCGCTCCGATTCGGGGAGTTCGGCGAGGCCGTGCGACAGGATCTTCAACAGCCGCGCACGCTCCCGCAACAGCACCTCCAGCCGATCGCCCTCTTCAGTCGGAACCGCGCGCATCTCGCGTTCCAGGCGTTCGAGCGTCTCCGATAGATCGCGCATCAGCCTTCCTTCCGGCCAAAGAGGCTGTACGACAGGCTATCGATGGAAGCCGTTAATACCGTTTGCTGCGACTCGAGGTTGGCCAGCAGCGCATCCGCATACTGCAGCCGCTGTGCCAAGCCCGACTGCAGCAGCGTCACCCGTTCGTTTAAGGCGCTCACGCGCGTGGCCAGGTCGCGGCCCGTCGCATCGTACTGGTTGAGTTCAGCCTGAATCAGCCCTGTTACAGGATCTGAAATCGCCGTCACCTTGCTGTAGAGGCTACCCAGGCCGGTTTCCGACGTGCTCGCAAAGTCGAGACCCGCGCGGACCTGCGCATCGCTCAAGCCGGCAAAGGTCGCCGAGTCAAAGGTCAGTTTATTGGTCGAGTCGAACACCAACCCCAACTCGGCCAGACTCTTTACGTCGCCCGTGCCGGAGAAGCCAGTCACCGAACGCAGCACCGACTGGATCTCGCGCACCAGTGAACTGCCCGACAGCAGCCCCGCCGATTCGCCGATCTGCCCGTCCACCTGGCCCACCAGCGCATTGTAGGCCGCCGCAAAACTCGATAGTGCCGTCGATAACTGCGACCGGTCCGATGCCAGCGTCAACGTCACCGTCTCGCTGGCCTCCGTTTTTCCCAGAATCTCAAACGAAAGCCCCGGCACCACGCTGTTCACCAGATTCGTCTTCTGCGATACCGGAACGCCGTTCAGTTCGAACACGGCATTCGAACCCTGATTGGCCGCCGACAAAAGGTCCGTCGCCGCTCCGCCCGGATCGTCATTCAGGGTCAGGGTGGTTGCGCCCGTCGTGTTCGCCGACACCGAGAGATAGTTAGCGCCATCGGTCGTCAGAATCGAGGCCGTCACCCCCGCGCCCAAGCCGTTGATCTTGTCGCGCAGCCCGGCCAGGTTGTTTTCGCCCGGCGTGAGGCTCACCGTAAAAGCGTTGCTACCCACGGTCAGTTGCACGGTGCCGGTAGAGGAGACCGTGGCCGTATTCGAGTCCGAATAACTGATCAGCGACGTCTCGGCCGCCGCGCTCGCCACCGACGTGATGTTCGCCAACTGGTAGACACCGCCGGTCGTCGCCGTTACCGCCCGCACCGCCGCTTTGCCCGCATCCGTTGTCCGGCCCGTCACCGCCCGCCGGTCCCCAACCTCGCCCAACGACTTCAAACTCGCCCCAAACGCGGCTACGGCGCCCTGCAAACCACCCGCCACCACCTTGCGCTCCAGTAGGTCCGTTTGCTGATTCTGCAATGAAGTGATCGGTAGAGAGGCAATCTTCACCGTTCTTTCTAGAATCGTTTGAAAGTCTGCGGAATAGGTGCTGATACCAGAAAAAACGAGTGGTGTGAGGCTCACGGGAAATTCCCTGGCGTGCTTATCGGCCCGAAACGCCCCGTCTTGAGGCGAATCTCTTTACGCTCAGCCTCACGAGGACCCCATGTGACTCGCCGTAAAAAACACCGTCTTCCGTGAGCTTCACCGTAAATTCAGACACTCTCCCATGAGCTTCAGCCGTAGTTTTGCCCCCTTCCATGAGCCTCCCAGGAAGCGGGATGAGGCTCAGCGTAAGTAAGGGGACCCAATCCCCCCATTTGCGGCTAGTTAAGTACTTGAAAACAATGGGGTGCGGCGCCACTTACGGTCAGTCACATCCCCGTCTTTGCGGTGATTCTCTTTAGTTTCAATTACTTAAGTCCTTTTTACGCTCAACCTCACGCCAGAGCCCCCTTAATTGGTTCTCTTGGTATTTGGTTTCTAACACTTGATCTCCATTTGGACGGCCCTACGGGCCCGTTTTTGGCTCTGGTATGAGCTTCACAATAAAGAATCCCCAATTCCATGAGCCTGATCGTAAACCGATAGCCCTGCCTCCTCCCCACGGTGTATAACTTCGGAGATAGACATGGCGGCCGGCATCAAACCAACTTCCCTCGTGAACCTGTCAGTCGAAGAAGAAAATCTTTCCTCGATCCCTTTTGCCGTCCTCGAACGCCGCTTCAACGGCCGCCAGATCGACAAGCTTGACGTTCGCGGCACCAAAACCCTGCCGGACGGCTCCGAAGTCCAAGTCCTCTGGCAGGTGCAGGGCGACAACGAACTCGGCCTGCCTTCCGAAAAAGACCTCGACATCTTCGTTGCCCTCGGCGTACTCACCTTCCGCAACAACTTCGACAAAACCGTCACCTTCAACGGCCGCGAGCTCGCCAAGATGCTCAACACGCAAGTCAACGGCAAATTCTACGACCGCCTCAAACTCGCCATGGGCCGCCTGATCGCTCTCCGTTTCCGCGCCGTTGCCGAAAACGAAAAGCAGGAAACCGTCAAATGGGTGAACGTCTTCCAGGAAACCAGCTTCGCCGTTGACAAGGTCGCCAACCGCTGCACGGGCTCCGTCACCTGGACCGATAAGCTCATCCAGTCCATGGGCTCGGGCTTCTTCCGCCTCATCGACGCCAGCCGCTATATGCAGCTCGACGGCATCACCGCCAAGCACCTCTACCGCTTCCTCTCGATCGCCTTCGAGAAAACCGACACCATCTTCATCGACGCCCGCAAACTCGCCACCGAACATCTGGGCATGCCCCAGCCCCCGCAATACCTCTCGCGCCTCATGCAGACCCTCGAACCCGCCTTCGAGCAGGTGAAGCGCATCGGCGTCCTTGGCGAATGGCATGTCGCCTCCGCTCCCGACTGGCGCATCGCTCTCCGCCGTCATGCCAGCTATGTGCCCGAGCGTAAAGCCCTCATGATGTCCGGCCCCGGCGAAGACCCCGAACTCAACCGCGCCGCCTGCCGCAAGCTCCTCGAAGAGGCGGGCTTTACGGCCAACGTCATGGATCCTTTCCTGGCCGCCGCCACCAGCACCGATCACTTCTATTCGCTCGAACGCGGCGCCCGCCTCGTCACCGCCATGATCGCTGAAGGCGTCGTTTCGCCCGTCGCGCTTTCTCTCGTCCGCCGCGCCTTCGAGTCACTCACCGCCGAGCCCGAGTCGCTTGCCGGCCGCGACCAACTCGACTGGTGCGAAATCGCCCTCCATGTGGTTGAGCGGAAAAAGCAGTCCAAGCAAGCCCTGCGCAATTCGGGCGGGCTGCTCGTCAAAATCGTCAAAGACCCGGCCACGCGGGCCAAGTTCGTCGACGAACACGCCGAAGCGCAGTTTAAGACCCACTTCCGCCGCCGCGAAGACAACCTCCGCCGCTTGAAAGGCGATGAGGAAGAGCGCATCCTGCTGCTCGAATACGAAGAGTTTCGCCAAGGCTACGCCCGGCAGATTCTGGGTGAAATGGCCGACGTCCGCCGTCAGGTACTCCTGGGCCAAAAGCTCGACGAACTCGCCAAGCAGGAGCGTTTCGAGCGCATGACCGACGCAAGCCGCCGTCAGGAAGCCGAATCTTTACTGGTGCAGGAGATCGCCCGCGCCGAGGTCCCCGGTTTCGATAAATGGCTTCTCCGCCGCCGCGCCCGCCAGTCCGTGATGCCCTTCATGATCGAAGTTTCGTCGCTGGCCATTCAGTAAAACTTGTTAGCCTGAGAGTGGGGAGACTGCCATGAAAGCGAGATTACCCGTTCCGAAGCGGAAGCCTTAATCCGTCAGCGTTTGAGCAGGCAACTTCGCGGACCCGCAGGGCCTTATTCTCGAAGCGCTCAGTGACTCCAACACCGGCCGGCGCATGGGAAACGAGCTGATCGCGGCCATGCAAGCCTCGCCCTTTAAAGACTTCGAGATCGAGCCTGAGCGCATTCCGATGACGGCTCGAGACATCGAACTTTAGCTCATCGCGCTACCTCTACGCTTCATCGTTTAACCGTCGGATCACGCGATCGGAAGTCCTTTGAAATCGCGGGATTACCTTTGGTAGATCCCTGGAATTAATCAACCCGCCTTCTTTGGCTTCCGTTCCGCAGACAACGCCTGATCCAGTAGCGTCTTGATTACCGCCTGCCGGCTGACGTTCAGCCTAGCCGCCTTGGCATCCAACTCTCGCAGCATGCCATGCGTCAGGTCGATATTCACCCGCTGCACCGGCCGCACTACCGTGAACTCGTTTGTAAAAAAACGCGAAACGTCCTCGCCCCGCGTCGCCAGCTCAGCAATCTGGTCCGCCGTCGGTTTGGCGCCCGCCGAATTCTGCTTAGGTGTTTTCCGCATACTCCCGCTCCTCTTGCACCGTGGCTTTCCAGGCCGTCACCAGATGCCGATACTCGCCCTGCCGATCGCTGCGAATCTCAAAGATGACCGACCATAAACCGCCGAGGCACCAACCGATCGCGCGATACTGCTCCGGGTCATCGTTCATTCTGTCCACCAAATGCACTTGATCGAACACTTCGCAAGCCTGCTCCAAACTGATCCCGTGCTTTCGCTGTACCAGTACGCTCTTCCCTTCATTAAACCGGCAACGCATTCTATGTATAACCGTTATACACTCGAAAACGCTAGCAGGCCTACTACCCCATCTGGCACGGGCCTAGGGAAACAAGCTGCCCAGGACCGATAGCGAGACGCCTACAGTTTTCCCGATACGAAGTCGATCACAGCACTGTTGGCGAAATCCCCTTTCGCCTTTGCGTCCGGTGACCCTCCTGGGAGTCGCCGTGCGTGAGCCTTAAACTCTTACCCCAACCAAACAACATGATCCAAAAGCTTGCTGCTTGCTGTCTCTTCGTGTCTCTCTGTTTCCCGCAGAACCGGCCTGAGCCCGTCACCGGGAACTTACCCGCCCAGCCACTGGGAGCGAGCGACTTACTCGCGCTCTCGGTGTATAACTCGCCCGAACTGAGCCGGCTCATCCGGATCTCGGCCGAAGGCGATATTCAGGTGCCCATGGTGAAAGAGCGTATCCCGGTCGCCGGGCTCATGCCGGCCGAAGTGGAGAAGCGAATCTCGGCCGCCTTCACGAAGGAAGGTTTACTGGTGGACCCCGCCGTTACGGTCACCATCGTCGAGTACTTCTCGCGGCCCATCTCGGTGATGGGCGCCGTGCGCAAGCCACTTACCTTCCAGGCCTCCGGTCCCTTGAAGTTACTCGACGCACTAAGCCGCGCCGAAGGAATCGCTACCTCGTCGGGCCCCGATATCCTGGTCAGCCGCCACGATCCCGCGCACGGCGAACTGATCAAACGCATTCCCATCCGCGGCCTGATTGACCTGGCTGATCCGGAGCTCAATCTGACGCTCACCGGCGGCGAGGAGATCCGCGTCCCTGAAGCCGGAAAAGTCTTCGTCGTCGGCAACGTGCGCAAGCCCGGCACCTTTGCCGTTCAGGACGGTAGCGGCCTTACGGTCATGAAGGCCCTGGCCATGAGCGAAGGCCTGATGCCCTATGCTTCCAAACAAGCCTTCATCTATCGCCGTGAGTCTGCCGGGAACAAGACCGAGATTCCCATCGAGCTCAAACGTCTGCTCGACCGCAAGACCGCCGACATCCCCCTCGAAGCCAACGACATACTCTACATTCCGGACAACACCCGAAAGCGCCTGAGCATGACGACGCTCGAGCGCGTCATCAGCTTTGGCTCCACCACCGCTTCCGGCCTGTTGATCTGGGGCGCCGCGCGTTAGAGGAAGAATTTCATCACCCATGCAACAAGAACTTATCCCCAGCGAACAGCCCATCCGCTACGTACCTGCCGAACGCTTGGCCGTGATCAGCGAACCGCGTATCCCGGCGCTGCCGCCCAACTTTCTTCCGCCTGCGGAACCTGACCCGGAGAGCACCAGTGCGCCGCTTTCACACTATCTGTGGATTCTGCGCCGGCAGCGTTGGCGCATGCTAGCCTTCGTCGCGGTCGTGATGACCGCCACCTGGTTTTTGAGCCAACGCCTCACGCCGGTTTACGAGTCCACCGTGACGATTGATATCGATCGCCAGACGCCGCAGGGCGTCATCGGCGCCGAGTCCACCCGTTCGATGTTGAACGACGCTGACCAGTTCATTGCCACTCAGATTCGTCTGGTGCAATCGGATTCCGTGCTTCGCCCCGTGGCCGCCAAATACGATCTTCTCCGGCATGAAGGGCAGACTGATGTGCGGCCCGAAGCGCCGGTGCAACTCAAGCGGCTGAAGATCGCGCGTCCCCCGAATACCTATCTACTCCTGGTGAGCTACCGCTCGCCGGATCCGGGTTTGGCTGCGCAGGTGGCCAACGCCATCGCGCAATCGTATCTAACCCACACTTACAACATCCGCATGCGCGCCAGTTCCAATTTGACCGATTTCATGGAGCAGCAGCTCGACGAACTGCGCGCGAAGATGGAGCGCAGTTCACTCGCGCTGAATCGTTTCGAGCGCGAACTCAACATGATCAACCCGGAAGAGAAGACCAACATTCTTTCGGCGCGCCTGCTGCAGTTGAACACCGAATACACCAACGCCCAGGCCGACCGCGTGAAGAAGGAAGCCGCTTTCCAGTCCATCAAGAACAATACGCTTGAAGCCGCGCAGGTCTCGACGCAAGGTGAGGCACTCAAACGCCTGACCGAGCGCCTGGGTGAACTGCGCGAGAAATTTGCCGAGATCCGTTCGCATTACGGGCCGGCTCATCCGGAGTACAAACGCGCTTCCGCTCAGCTGGCCGAGATCGAACGTCAGCTAGACGCCGGCCGCCGCAACATTCTGGGCCGCGTCGAAGTCGAGTATCGCGAGTCGACGCGCCGGGAACAGATGTTACTCAATGAGGTGGCGGGTTCGAAGGGCGAGTTTGACCGCATTAACTCGCGCTCCTTTCAATACCAGTCGTTGAAGCGGGAAGCCGACGCCGACAAACGTCTCTACGAAGAGCTCGTGCGCAAGATCAAGGAGGCTGGCATCAATGCTGGCTTCCAAAACTCGAATATTCGCGTCGCCGATGCCGCGCGGCCCCCGCAGAAGGCGGTGTTCCCCGACGTCCGGCTCAACCTGATTGTGGCCTTTCTGCTTTCGACGCTGATCGCCGTGGGCTTCGCCGTGGCCAGCGACGCGCTCGATACGACGGTGCGGGATCCGGAACAGGTGGTGCGGACGCTGGGCACGGAAGTCATCGGCAGTCTGCCGGTGGTCAAGAACTGGCGTGGCCGTCTGGGTCTCGCCTCCGGTTCGGCGAACGTCTCGGCCAGCGGCAAGGCTCTCGTGCCGGTAAAGCAGCGCGAAGAGGAAACAACCGGCTTCGGCGAGTCGATTCGTACTTTGCGTACCTCCATCCTGCTGAGCGACATGGACCGCCGCTACCGGTCTCTGCTCGTCACGAGCGCTTCGCCCGGAGAAGGGAAGTCCACGACGGCCGCTCACCTCGCCATCGCGCACGCGGAACAGGGTCAGCGCACGCTCTTGATTGACGGCGATATGCGGCGTCCCAGTGTGCACCGCCGTTTCAACCTCCCGGCTAATCTGGGTCTGACGAATGTCCTGCTGGGTGAGGTGAGCTGGCGCAGCGCCGTGGTCAACCTCGATTCCACTCCGATGCTCGACATTCTACCCGCCGGACCTCCCTCCCGGCGGGCCTCAGACCTCGTTGGCCGCGGCCTCTCCGAAGTGCTGGAGGAAGCCGGCCGCGCCTATGACCTGGTGATTCTCGATGCGCCGCCCTTGCTCGGTTTCTCCGAACCCCTGCAGATGGCTTCGAGTGTCGACGGCGTGGTGATCGTTGTGCGGGCCGGTGAGACGGACCGTAAAAGTGTGCGCGGCGTGGTGACGTCACTCAAACGTCTCCGGGCGAACATCGTCGGCATTGTCCTCAACGGCGTGCACAAGGAGATGAGTGATAGTTACTATTATTACGGCCACTACAGTAAGTACTATCAACAAAACCCCAGCACGACGGAAGCGAGTTAACCTCGGTCCCCGTGCATACGAAGTCTCCTGACTCCTGGCTGCGATCGGCCGCTTTTCTTTCGCTGATTCAGTTTGCCAATCAGCTGATTCCCCTCATCTCGATTCCGTATCTGGCGAGCGTTCTGGGTCCTGACGGCTGGGGCCGGCTGGCGATCGCCCAGAGCTTCGGCCTTTATCTGACGACGGTGCTCGAGTATGGCTTCAACCTTTCCGCCACGCGCGAAGTTGCCGCGGCTTCCAGCCAGGCGGCCATTGCGGCGATCGTGGGCCGCGTACTGGCGGCGCAAGCCGGACTCTATTTGATTTGTGCTTTCCTCGCGGTGCTGATTCTGCCGCGGTTTGCCATCTTTCGTGAGGACTCGCTCTTGATACTCTCCACGCTCCTCTGGGTCATTCCGCAAGGCATCAGCCTGCAGTGGCTCTTCCAGGGTCTCGACCGTTTGCCGTTGCTGGCCATGGCGACGCTAGGGGCGCGCTTGCTCGGTCTGGCTGGTTTGTTCGCCTTTGTGCGCCGTCCGGAGGACCTGGCTCTCACCCAACTGGTGCAGGCGGTTCCCTCCTTGCTGTTACTAGGGGCGGCGGCCAGCGTCATTCTGAGCGAGACCGGTTTGCGCCAACCACGGCTGGCCGAGGTCTGGACCACCTTGCGGGCGAGTTTCCTGCTCTTCGTTTACCGGGCCGGCTTGAACGTTCACGCGGCGGCCATGGCGTTTCTTTTGGGCTGCGTGGCGCCGCCCGATGTCGTTGGTTTCTACGCGGCGGCCGAGCGGGTGGCCAAAGCCGCGCTCAGCTTTCTCGATCCCCTGACGCTCACTCTTTTCCCGCGCCTCAGCGCGCTGGCGTCCGGACCCAAGCGCAAGCTGGCTTGGCGCGGCACCGGTACGCTGCTGCTGGTTGGCACGTTGCTGGGCGGCGCGCTCTTTGTGGGGGCGCCTTATCTGGTGCCGCTCCTACTGGGCGAGCGTTTCCGGCCGGCAATCGAGGTGCTGCGGATTCTGGCGGCGCTCGGTCCGTTGTCGGGGCTGAGCCAAGCCCTGGGTCCGACGTGGCTATTGGCCGAACGTGGCGACGCATTGTTTCTGACGGTGGTGCTGACGGTCGCCTGCGGCGTGCTGTTGCTGATGCTTCTGATTGAGCCTCGCGCCACGGGCATGGCCTGGCTGATGGTGGCCACGCAAGGATTTCTGGCGCTCGGCTTCGCCTGTGCCCTACGCTTCCGGCGTCAGGTGGTAGCGGCATGATTCTGGCTTCCATCGGTCGTTATCACTTCTTTGAGCAAGCTCGCGCGCTGGCCGGATTGGGGGCCCTTGACGGCATGGTGGCCGACTATTCGCGCCGCCGAATGCTCGCCGCGGGGCTGCCCGACGAATGCCTCTACCCGGCGCCCTGGCTGGCGGCAACCCGGCTGCTCAAGCCTTCAGCGCGCACCTACGCGCTGGCCGGACGAATGCTGGCGCGCGCCCTGCCGGATCAGCCCGGCCTCGTCAAGATCAACTCCGCCTTCGCGCTCGAGGCCATCGAGCTCGGCCGGCGCGCGATTGTCGATCACGGCAGCCTCCATGAGGGGCAGTTGGCCGGGTATTTCGCCGGGCTGCCCGGCGACTATCCGGGCAATCACCGGCACGGGTGGCTGATAGAGCGCGAGCAGGAAGAGTTTACGCGCGCCCGTGGCGTCCTCGTCTTGAGTGATTTGGCGAAGCGCTCGTTGATCGCCGGCGGTGTTGCGCCCTCTCAAATCATGGTCTGTGCGCCGGGCGTCGATGCCGAACGCTTTCACCGCTCGCCCGAGGGCGCGCCGGAGCGTCCTTACCGCGTGGTCTTTGTCTCGGCCTTCACGCGGAACAAAGGAATTCATCTGTTGCTGGAGGCTTGGCGGCGGCTCGCATTTCCCCACGCCGAGTTGTGGCTGATCGGCGCGGGCGAACTGCCTGTCGCGAGCGTGCCCAACGTCCGCCTCATCGGCGGTGTGCCCCAGGGCGAACTTCCGGGCCTGCTCTCGCAATGCGATCTCTTTGTGCTGCCTTCGCTGGCCGATGGCTTCGGTCTGGTGGTGCTGCAGGCGATGGCCTGCGAACTCCCGGTGATTGTCAGTGACCGCGCCGGCGCCGCCGAGATCGTGGCCGGCACGGACTTTGGCGGCGTCTCCCCGGCCGGCGACATTGAGGCGTTGGCCGACTCCATCGAATACTTCTACCGGCTGCGCGCCGAACGTGCCGAACTCGGCCGTCTCGCCCGTCAGCAAGTGCTTGCCCGCCATACCTGGGCGCTGCACGCCGAACGTCTGCTCGAACTTGTTCAACAACATGCCCCTCCTGTTTTGTCTCTTCGCCTTGGTGATCGTCGCTCTGTCCTGGCTGGTTGAGGCCGGCGCCGCGTTTGCCATTCTTTTCTCGATTACCGCGACAGCACTGGCGCTGGCTGCCTTTTGGGTGGCGGCGCGGCGCGACCGGCGCGGGGTTCTGCTGGCCGCCTGGAGTCTGGTGGTGCTCTATCTCCTGAACTACCAGCTACAGTTCTTTCTGGTCGCCTACATGTACCAGTCGCCGGACCATGAGGGCCTGCTCAAAATGCTGACCATCAAACCGATCGTTACCTCCGATGAGATCCAACTCCGGGCGCTGCGGCTGATTACTTTGGGCTTCGTCCTGATGTGCGGCGCGCTGGTGAGTTGGCTGGCCGTGCGGGGACGCGGGCGGGCCACTTGGCCGGCGGCGGTGATGGCGCTGGCCAACGGACCTAGTTCGCATCAGGAGCGCAGGCCCTTGCTTTTGCTCTTTCTTTTCGCGGTCGTCGGCATCGCGGTGGCTCTGCCGCTGCAATTGATCTTCAATATTGGATCGCTGACCAATACGGACGCGGCGATGGACTACCGGCTGGGTGGCGTGGTGTACCACTTACTCGTCACTTTCGCGCCCCTGTTACTTTTGGCTGTGCATGCGCGGGCGTTGCGCAACGGTCTCACTTTCCTGAGCCGCGCCAGTCTGGCCGTTTACTTCTCTCTGGCGCTGATTGAGACGGCGATGATGTCAAGCCGTGGCTATGTGGTGCTGCAGATGCTGCAGGTGATTCTGCTTTATGCGTGGCTGGGCGTTTCGCGCAAACGAGCGCTAGGGTTCGCCGCGGCTACGGTCGCCTTCGGGTTGGTGCTCTATCCGGTCATTACCTCGGTTCGCACACTGCGCAGCAACATGGGTTACTCGACGGCCGACAGCATCCGGATGGCGTTTACGGCTTCCGAGGATTCCGATCGCGTCGCCTCGGCCTTGCTGGTGGCTTCACGGTTTATCGGCTACACCTCGTTGCTGACGAGCCTGCACTATGGCGGCGAGCGCTTTGACCTGGAACAGATCGACCTGGGGAAGATCGTCACCTTACGCGAGTCGGGCTTTACGCGCTGGTATACGGAGGCTGTGGCGGGCTTCGGCGCCGGCGTGCGGGGCCACCTGAGCGCACCCGGTCTGATGGGCGCCGGCTTCGTCGTGGGCGGGGTGGGCTTTGCGGTGCTGATTCCGGCGCTGTTCGCGCTCTTCTGCCAGTGGGTGTTTGAACGGATGTCGGAACGCGCCTGGCGGCTGGGTCCGGTGGCCCCGCTGGCCGTGTTCGGCGTCTTCCTGTTCCTCTTTAACGAAGGCACTTTCGATATCAGTTGGCTCAAACTGGTGGTGACGGGTGGGTCGCTGGTGGTGCTGACGCCGCTCTTTGAGTGGATGCTACCGCGGGCGCGAGGGCAGAACGCATGAGGATTCTGCTGGTGGCGCCGCATTGCCCCGTACCGGCGGACATGGGGATCAAGACCCATCTGGGCTTTGTGCTGCGCACGCTGGCGGCCCGGCATCAGGTGGAGGTGTTGGCGTTCTCGGCTTCGGAGAAAGAGGAACGCGAGTGGCGGGGGATTGCGGAGTCCTGGGGCTTTCGCCTGCGCGATGTGATTCCGCTGCGGCGCGGCTGGGGATTGGTGGCAGAGAGACTGCGGGCGATTGTGGCTGGCGAACCGGTGGGTGTGGCGCATTACCG
Source organism: Bryobacter sp. (assembly GCA_022843605.1). Taxonomy (GTDB): domain Bacteria; phylum Acidobacteriota; class Terriglobia; order Bryobacterales; family Bryobacteraceae; genus JALHNI01. The sequence goes on along the minus strand of JALHNI010000013.1, from coordinate 32,611 downwards.
CGGCGCGCGCGTGCGCCGAAGCCTGGCGGCGGCCTTGGCAGAGCAGCCCGACTGGGCCGTAGTTGACTACTATCCGACGCTCGAGGACCAGTTACTCACCAGCGGTATTCGCACCTTGCTATTGCCCGTAGATTGTTACTCGCTCTATTACCGGCGGCTATCTCGGACGGCGCCGCACTGGCTCGGGCGGCTGAAGGCCGGTTGGCTGTCGCGGCGCTTTGCACGCTGGGAGTCGCGTACTTACTCGCGGCTGACGGCGGTGGCGCCCGTGGGCCAGGTGGATGCGGCGGAGTTGCGCCGTCTGGCGCCGGCCGCAAACGTCCGCGTTCTGCCGGTGGCTGTGCCGGCTCAGGCCATGGTGCTGCGGAGCGGAAGGCCGCGTGTGCTGGTGTGCGGCGCCTTCTGGATGCCGGCGGTGGAGGCCGATGCGATCGAGTTTCTCGGACATTGGGCGGAGCCGGCGGCCGAGCTAATCGTTTGGGGCCGTGGCGGTTCGGTTGAGTTACAAGCGGCCGTGCGGGAAGCCGGCGGCCGGTACGTCGACTGGGTGCGGGATTATGACGGGTTTCTGGCCGAGGCCGACATCTACGTCTATCCGCAGCGCGCGGCGGCCGGTCTACAGACGAAGGTGCAGCAAGCAATGGCGGCCGGCCTGGCCGTGATCGCCGCGCCGGAGATTCTTGAAGCTCTCGAAGTGGACAGCGATCTGGCGGCCGTGGCGGTGGATTCGGCGGCCGGGATGGCCGAAGCGGTCCACGACTTACTCGGCGATCCGGCGCGCCGCGCGGCGATGAGCCAGGCGGCGCGCGAGCACATCGTCCAGCGCTTTGACCCCGAACTGGTTCGCGCCACACTGACGCAGATTCTAGAGGAGACACATGCCTAAACCTATGCCTAAACGGGCACTGATTACCGGAATTACCGGACAAGACGGCAGCTACCTGGCCGAGCACTTACTCGAACTCGGCTACGAAGTGCACGGGCTGGTGCGGCGCGTGGCCCAGGCGGAGCCCGAGGCGCGGATGAGCCGCTTGGCCGGCATTCTGCCACGGTTGCAGCTTCACCCCGGCAGCCTGGAGAGCTACGCGAGCGTCTATCAGTTGCTGGCGCGCGAGCCATTCGATGAGATCTACCACCTGGCGGCGCAGAGCTTCGTGGCCGAAAGCTTCGCCGACAGCTTCACGACGATGAACGTCAATGCCCAGGGTACGCACCACTTGCTCGAGGCCTTGCGGTTGCTGCAGCCGAAGGCGCGCTTTTACTTTGCCGCCACCAGCGAGATGTTCGGCAAGGTGCGCGAGACGCCGCAGCGGGAGACGACGCCGTTTCACCCGCGCAGCCCTTACGGGGTCAGCAAGGTGGCGGGCTACTATTTGACGCTCAACTACCGGGAGGCTTACGGGCTCTATGCCTGCTCCGGGATGTTGTTCAACCATGAGAGCCCGCGGCGGGGTCATGAGTTTGTGACGCGCAAGATCACGCGCGCCGTGGCGCGGATCGCGCTGGGGCTCGAGCGGGAGTTGCGGCTCGGCAACCTGGAGGCGCAGCGCGATTGGGGCCACGCGGCCGACTATGTGCGGGCGATGCGGCTGATGCTGGCGGGCGAGTCGCCGCGCGACTATGTGATCGCGACCGGTGAGACGCACACGGTGCGCGAGTTCTGCCAACTGGCGTTTGCCGAGGTGGGGCTTGACTACCGTGACTACGTGCGGCTGGACGCGCGTTTCGAGCGACCGGCCGAGGTCGATTTGCTGATCGGGGACGCGACGGCGGCCTATCAGGATCTGGGCTGGAGCCCGCGGTACACGTTCCGGGAACTGGTGGCCGGAATGGTGGCGGCCGATGTCGAGCTGCTGGGCGGGCGTCCGACCGAGAGCCTTTCGGCGCTGGGTGCGGTGCTGGCGCCGGAGCCGGTGCTGGCGACGGTTTAAAAGCCCATGCGCATCTGTTTTATCGCTGACGCCCGGAGCCCGATCGCGCGGGCGTGGATCGGCTACTTCGCGGGCCGGGAACACGAAGTGCATGTGTTGTCGACGTTCCCTTGCGCGGTGGATTGTATTCCCGGGGCGTCGGTGCACTGTCTGATGGAGAGCGCGCCGTCGCCGTCGAAGAGTCTGCGGTCGGCGCCGTGGTCGGCCGACTTGTACGACGGTCTGGCGCAGCCGTTGAAAGCCTGGCTATTGAGCCGCCGGGCCGAGCGGCTGTTGAAGCAGATTCAGCCGGCTTTGCTGCACTCGCTGCGGCTGCCGATTGAGGGTTACATCGGGGGGACGCTGGAGTTCCACCCGCATGTGATTTCGGCCTGGGGCAACGATTTTACGCTGTACGCGGACCGCTTCGGTTTGCACGGGCGGGCGGCGCGGCGGGCGATTGCGGGTTGCGACGGCTTTCTGGCCGATGCGCAGGCGGACCTCGACCGGGCGAGACGCTATGGTCTGGCGCCGGGAGTGCCGCAAGCAGTTTTGCCGGGGGCGGGCGGCGTGGACCGGGCGGTGTTCCGGCCGGGTGAGGCGATCGAGCCGGCGCTGTTCGTGAACCCGCGTGGTTTCCGCCGCTATGTCCGGAACGACACGTTTTTCGAAGCGTGCCGGACAGTGGCGGACCGGCATCCGGAGGCGCGCTTTGTGGGGGTGGCGATGGAGGGCTGGCGGCCGATCGAGGACGTGGTGCGGAGGTTGGAGCTAGGCAACGTGACGACGCTAACCGGGCCTTTATCGCGGGGCGAGATGGCGGCCCTGTATCAGCGGGCGGCGGTGACGGTCTCTCCGACCGAGCATGACGGAACGCCGAACACGCTGCTGGAGGCGATGGCCTCGGGATGCCTGCCGGTTTGTGGCGATCTGCCGAGTTTGCGCGAGTGGATTTCGCCCGGTGAGAACGGGTTGCTGTGTGACGCGGGCGATGCGGGTAGCCTGGCGGCGGCGATGCTGCGGGCGATCGAGGACCCGGGTTTGCAGGCGCGGGCGGCGGTGCAGAATCCGCGGCTGATTGCGGAGCGGGCCGACTATGCGGCCAGCATGCGGCAGGCAGAGGAGTTCTATGCGGAGCTCGTGTGAAGTGGGAGCGTTCCAGCAGGCGGGGTTGGGATATGAGGACGCGGGGCCAGCGGTGGCTGAGTGTATTCGCTTGGCCGGTGTGGACTTGCGCGATTGGATGCGGCCGGGCGAGACGGTATTGCTGAAGCCCAACTGGGTGAAAGCGGAGCATCCGCGGCACGCCGACGGCTGGCGCACGGTGATGACGGGGACGGCGGTGGTGGAGGCGATGGCGCGTCTGGCTTGGGGAGCGATGGAAGGCCGGGGCCGGATTGTGGTGGCCGATGCGCCGCAGACGGACTCGAGTTTCGCGGCCATTGATGCGTGTCTGGGCTTGCGGGCGATGGAGGCGCGACTGCGCGCGTCGGGCATCGACGCGAGCGTGGTGGATCTGCGTCAGGAAGAGTGGGTGCAGCGCGACGGGGTGATCTCTGAGCGACGGAAGCTGGCGGGCGATCCGGCGGGCTACGTGGCCTTCGACCTGGCTGAGCGTAGCGAGTTTGCGGACCACGCCGGGGCGGGGCGTTACTACGGGGCCGACTACGACGCGGGCGAGGTGAACCGGCACCATACGGGCGGGCGGCATGAGTACCTGTTGGCGCGCACGGCGGTGGAAGCCGATTGCGTGGTGAGCATTCCGAAGCTGAAGACGCACAAGAAGACCGGCATCACGGCGGGCTTGAAGAACCTGGTGGGGGTGAACGGCGATAAGAACTGGTTGCCGCACCATACGGAGTTCGGTTGGCAGGCGGTAGGCGACGAACGGCCGGCCGGGGACTGGAAGATGCGCGTGGAGAGGGCGGCGGCGCGGGGTTTGCGGAGGTTGAACCGGGCGGTGCCGGGGCTGGGTCCGCTGGTGCACGGGCGGGCGCATACGCTGGGCGGGAAGATCTTCGGCGAGACCGAACAGGTAGTGCGGAGCGGCAACTGGCACGGCAACGACACGTGCTGGCGGATGTGCCTGGATCTGAACAAGCTGGTGCTCTACGGGCGGCCGGATGGGAGCTTGGGCGCTCACCGGCGGCGGTATCTGGTGCTGGGGGATGGGCTGGTGGCGGGCGAGGGAGCGGGGCCGATGAATCCGGATCCGGTGGCGGCCGGCTTGCTGCTGTTCGGGACGGATGCGGCTAGCGTGGACGCGGCGGCGGCGACATTGATGGGCTTTGACGCGGAGCGGATTCCGCTGGTGCGCGAAGCGTTCCGGACGCGGGGCTACGCGGTGAGCGTGGGCGGCGACTGGTGCGAGGTGCGTTTGCGGAGCAACCGTCCGGCTTGGGACGGGCGCGCGTTGCCGGACGTCGAGGAGACGTTTCATTTCGAGCCCCACTTCGGCTGGCGGGGGATTTTGGAGCGCGAGCGGCCTGAGGTTGCGGCGTGAGCAAACTGGCCGCGGTGTTTGAGAATCTTCCGGTGGCCCTGCAACAGGCAGCCTGTCATCTGGAAGGGTGGCGCATTGCGCGGCACCGTTACGGGGGCGACTTTCAGGCCTTGTTGCGGGCGGCGGAGGCGCGGACGAATTGGACGCGGGAGCAGATGGACGATTACCAGGGCCGGCGCCTGGCGGCGTTTCTGGAGCATGCGCGCCGGAACACAACGCACTACGCGGGACAAAGTCTGAATGCTTCGTGGCCCGTGTTGCAGAAGCGGGTGGTGCAGGAGCGCACGGCTGACTTTATCGCGCGGGGCTACGAGCGCAGCGGGCATTGGGCGCACACCAGCGGCACGACTGGCGCGGGTTTGCGCTTTCCGGTGACGCGGCAGGCGCATCAGGAGCAGTGGGCGACGTGGTGGCGTTACCGGCACTGGCACGGGATCGGCTTGAACACGTGGTGCGGCTATTTCGGTGGACGCATGGTGGTGCCGTTGCAGACCGAGGAAGCGCCGTACTGGAGAGACAACGCGCCGGGGCGGCAGATTCTCTTTTCGGGGCAGCACTTGCGGGAGGAGACTTTGCCGCAGTATGTGGCCGAGTTGCGGCGGCGGCAACCGCCGTGGCTGCATGGCTATCCATCGTTGCTGTCGCTGGTGGCCGACTATCTGGTGACGCGGGGCGAGGACCTGGGCTACACGGTGCGGTGGCTGACGACGGGGGCGGAGAACCTGTTGCCGCATCAGGCGCGGTTGATGGAGCGGGCTTTTGGCGTGCGTCCGCGGCAGCATTACGGGATGGCCGAAGGCGCGGCCAATATTTCGGAGTGCGAACGGGGGGCGCTGCATGTGGATGAGGACTTTTCGGCGGTGGAGTTTCTGCCGGCCGAAGAGGCGGGCGTCTACCGGGTGATCGGGACGAACTTTACGAATCTGGCGATGCCGTTGGTGCGCTATGACGTGGGCGACCGGGTCCGGCTGTCGGAAGCGGGCTGCGCGTGCGGGCGGCCGGGCCGGGTGGTGGAGAGCATCGACGGACGGAGCGAAGACTACCTGTGGTTGAGCGACGGCACGCGATTGGGCCGGCTGGACCACATTTTCAAGGATGCGACCCGGGTGCGCGAGGCGCAAATTGTGCAGCGGGCGCGGGGTGAGATGACGTTGCGCGTGGTGCGCGGCATGGGGTTCGCCGAGGACGATGAGCGGCAGCTGCTGGCCGAGACGCGCTACCGCGTGGGCGCGGCGATGCGGGTGGATCTGGAGTACGTGGACCGGATTGAGCGGACGGCGACGGGCAAGCTGCGTTTGGTGGTGAGTGAGGTGGCTTAGGCGCTGGTTGCTTCGCGGGCCAGGGGGCCCGCGCCACTCGCGTCGTGGTGGGGATTGAGCCAGCTTTTGAGCAGTTTGGTGTGCCGGGACAAAACAGAGCCAACGCGCTTGACGCGCTGGAGATCGGCGAGGGGAGCGAAGTCCGTTTTCCCGGGGGCTTCCTGGCGTTCGAGAATTTCGCGGGCGGTTTGCAGGTTGCGGAGTTCGCGTAGGGCGCGATGGAAGGAGCGTTCGTGCTGGCCGCGGTAGCGGGCGAGGCGGTCGAGTTGGCTGGCGATGTTGGGGTCAGCGAGGGAGCCGCCGGCGAAGGTATCGGCTTCGAGGATTTCGATGCGGCGGAGGTTCCAGCCGGCGGAGATGAACTGTTCGAAGAGGGTGACCTCGAGCGCGCCTTGAGGATTGAGCTGGATGCGGTGTTGGGACTCGAATTCGGTGAAGGCTTCCTGCTCGTCGTCGCGAATCAGGAGGCGGCCAGTGAGGTTGTGCCGGTTGGCATTGCGGCTGACGATGGCTTTGCCCTCGGGGGTGCGGGGTCCGGTGGAGAGTTGGGCGTTGGCCCGGTTGGATGCTTGACGTGCGGCTGACATAGGAAGTCCTTTCTCGATTTGAGTTTAGCGGGGGGCGGGGTAATTTCCGAAGGGGAGCTTGCAGATAAAGGTCTTGTAATGAGTGAGTTATAGATTTTGAATTGCTTGTGACCGGGACTATGGCTTCCGCTCCCTGACGGCGAGCGGTTCTGTTGGGAGGTGGGGGCGGAGCGGGTGAGTGGTTGGGTTTGGAGGAATGGATTGAAACAGGTACTCGAGAGTTTGAAGACGGGAATCGTGTCGGTGGTGGAGGTGCCGGTGCCGATGGTGCGGCCGGGCTATGTGCTGGGGCGGACACGGACGAGTCTGATTTCGGCGGGGACCGAGCGGATGTTGATCGAGTTTGGGCAGGCGAGCTGGTGGGGGAAGGCGCGGCGGGAGCCGGAGCGGGTGCGGCAGACGTTCGAGAAGGTGCGGACGGATGGGATGGCGGCGACGTTGGCGGCGGTGCAGGCGAAGCTGGACCGCGAGATTCCGTTGGGCTACGCGAATGTGGCGGTGGTGCGGGAGAGCGGCTGTCCGGAGTTCAAGGAGGGCGACCGGATTGTCTCGAATGGCGTGCATGCCGAGTATGTGACGGTGGCGCGGAACCTGTGCGCGCGGGTGCCGGATGAGGTGAGCGACGAGACGGCGAGCTTTACGGTGCTGGCAGCGATTGCGCTGGAAGGCGTGCGGCGTGCGGCGCCGCAGTTGGGCGAGGTTTTTTGCGTGTGTGGGTTGGGCCCGATCGGGCTGCTGGCGGTGCAGCTGTTACGGGCGAACGGGTGCCGGGTGTTAGCGACGGATCTGTCGCGGGACCGGTTGGAGCTAGCGGCGGGCTTTGGGGCCGAGACATTCGATCTGCGGGCCGGTGTCGATCCGGTGATGGCGGCGCGGGCGGCTACGGGCGGGCGAGGCGTCGACGGGGTGCTGGTGTGTACGGCAACCTCCAGTTCGGCTCCCGTGCGGCAGGCGGCGCAGATGTCGCGGCAACGGGGGCGCGTGGTGCTGGTGGGCGTGGCGGGGATGGAACTGGACCGGGCGGACTTCTATAAGAGCGAAGTGCGGCTGGAGGTGTCGTGTTCATATGGACCGGGGCGTTATGACGCGCAGTATGAGGAGCGGGGGCAGGATTACCCTTACGCGCATGTGCGTTGGACGGCGCAGCGGAACTTCGAAGCGGTGCTGGGAATGATGAGAACCGGGGCGCTGGTGGTGCGGCCGTTGATTACGCACCGCTTTGCGGTGGAGCGGGCGGATGAAGCTTACCGGGTGCTGACCGGGGGCGGGCCGTCGTTGGGGATTCTGCTGGAGTACGGCGGAGAGGGGGAGGCGGAGCGGACGATTGGTTTGGGTGGTTTGACGGTGGCGGGCCGGGGGGCCCGCCCCACCGGGGTGTCGGTGGGGTTTATTGGGGCGGGGGGGTATGCGAGCAAGGTGTTGTTGCCGGCCGTGGCGGCGGCGGGGGCGAGCCTGCGGACGATTGTGTCGCGCGAAGGGGTTTCGGCGGCGGCGGCGGGAAGGAAGTTCGGCTTTGCGCGGGCCTCATCGGACATTGATGCGGTGTTGGCGGATCCGGAGATTGAGACCGTTTTCATCGCGACGCCGCATGACTCGCATGCGGAGTTGGTGTTGGAGGCGCTGGCAGCGGGCAAGCATGTCTTTGTCGAGAAGCCGCTGGCGACGAAGCTGACGGATCTGGAGCGGATCAGCATGTCGGTGGCCGCAGGGCAGCGGCTATGCGTGGGCTTCAATCGGCGGTTTGCGCCGCTCACGATCGACTTACAGCGGCAGTTAGCGGGAGCGAGCGGACCGAAGTCGATGGTGATGACGGTGAACGCGGGCGAGGTGGCGGCCGGGCACTGGGCCGGGCAGGACCGGCTGCTGGGCGAGGGTTGCCACTTTATCGACTTACTGCGGCATCTGGCGGGGGTGAAGGTGGGCCGGATGGTGGCGGCTCGAACTGCCGGGGGGGCGGGCGACGGGGGGACGGTGTTATTGGAGTTTGTTGATGGGTCGGTGGGGACGCTGAATTACTTCACAAACGGGCACCGGTCGGTGGCGAAGGAGAAGTTACAAGTCTTTTGCGGCGGCAAGGTATTGGAGATCGATAACTTCCGGCGGTTACAGGTGCATGGGGGCGCGGGGAGCCGGCGGATGTGGCGTCAGGACAAGGGCAATGCGGCGCTGGTGGCGGCATTTCTGGCGGCGGTGCGGGATCCGGCGGCGGCTGATCCGATTCCGCTTCCCGAGTTACTTGAAGTGTCATGTCTGGCGGTGGAGGCTGCGGGATGTTAGCGGGCCTGGCGAGGGTGGGGGCGTCCCACTATTTGGAGACGGCGCGGCATCTCAAGGTACGGCAGGTGTTGGGTTGGGCAACGGAGCGGGTGGGACGAAAGCCGGTAGCGATCGGTGGAGCGCTGCCGCGGCGCCGTCCGACGGGCGAATGGGTGGAGGGGTATCTGCGGCCGGCGTCGATGCTGCCGGGGGGGCAGGTTTGGATTTTGAATCGCGGGGCAGAGGTGAGGGATTGGAATGATCCGGCCCAGCCGCGGCTTTGGACTTACCACCTGCACTACTTCGAGGATCCACGGGTGTCGGCGGATTGGCTGGCGCGGTGGATGGCCGAGAATCCGGTGGGCGCGGGGGCGGGCTGGGAGCCTTACCCGTTGTCGCGGCGGATTGTGAACTGGGTGCGGTGGCGGGCCAGATTACGGAATGGGCAGTCGGCTCCGGCGGGATTCGAGGCGAGTCTGGCGGCGCAGGCCCGGGTTTTGGCGGGGAGGATTGAGTACCGGCTACTGGCGAACCACTTATTCGTGAATGCGAAGGCGTTGATTTACGCGGGGACTTACTTTGAGGGAAGTGAGGCGGCGCGTTGGCTGGAGACGGGGTTGCGCATTCTGGACCAGGAAGTTCCCGAGCAGATTCTCGCCGATGGCGGACACTACGAGCGCAGCCCGATGTATCACGCGCTGATCCTTGAGGACTTACTCGACTTAGAGAGCCTGCGGCAAGCGTATCCGGAAGTGTGGAAAGAGCGGTCTGGATGGCGGGCGGCGGTGGCGCGAATGCTGGGCTGGTTGCGGGCGATGCGGCATCCGGATGGCGAGATGGCGTTCTTCCAGGATACGTGCCTGGGCGTGGCGGGGAGTTACGACGAACTGGAGCAGTACGCGGAGCGGTTGGGGATCGGCGGCGGGCAGAGGGCGGGCGGGCTATCGGAGTCGGGTTACCGGCGGTTGGAGATGGGCGAATTGGTGGTGTTGTTTGACGGGGCGGGTCCGGGCCCGGACTATCAACCGGGGCACGCGCATGCGGGGACGTTGAGCGTGGAGGCGAGCTGGTGGGGCGGGCGGGTGATTGTCAATAGCGGGGTTTCGACTTACACGGCGGGTGAGGTGCGGGACTTTGAGCGGTCGACGGAGGCGCATGCGACGGTGCGCGTCGACGGGCGGAACTCCAGTGAGATGTGGGGAGCGTTTCGGGTGGCGCGGCGGGCACGAGTGCGGGAGCGTACGGACGGAGCGGAGCCGGGCGCGGTGTGGGCGGAAGCGATGCATACGGGCTACGAGCCGGTGAGGCATCGGCGGCGGGTGACGGTGCGCGAAGCCGAGTTAACGATTGAAGACGAACTCAGTGGAGGGGAGCTTCTGGAATGGTTCCTACCGCTGCATCCGAGTATCGAGTTACGGGGGCTGGAGTTGTGGCGGGAGGGGTGGAAGATTGCGCAGGTGATTCCGCCGGCCGGGGTGCAGGTGATTGGGGAACCCGCGGAGTGGCGGCCGGAGTTTTACCGGCGGATTTCGTCGAGCCGGTTGCGGATGGTGGGCGCGGGGGCGGGGAAGTATGTGACGAGAGTGAGGTTTCAATGAGGATTCTGTTTTTCGCGGATAACTTTGCGCCGGAACGGAACGCGCAGGCCTCGCGCGTGTATGAGCGGGCGCGTTACTGGGTGCGCTGGGGGCACGAAGTAACGGTGGTCACTTGCGCACCGAACTTTCCAGAAGGGAAGTTATTCGCGGGTTACTCGAACCGGTGGCGGCAGGTAGAGACGATCGACGGGATTCGCGTGGTGCGGGTGAAGACGTTTATCGCGGCCAATGAGGGCCGGGTGAAGCGGATGCTGGACTTTGTTTCGTTTCTCCCGATGGCGGTATTGTGCGCTTGTTTCGAGAGGCGTCCGGATGTGGTGGGGGCGACGTCGCCGCAGTTCTTCGCGGCGTTGGCGGGTTGGATGGCGAGCGTGTGGCATCGGCGGCCGTTCTTACTGGAGTTATCGGATTTGTGGCCAGCGTCGATTGAAGCGGTGGGGGCGATGAAGGGCGGGTTGGTGATCCGGCTGCTGACGATGCTGGAGATGTTTTTGTACGGCAGGGCGGAGGTGATTGCGGCGCAGACGCCGGCGTTCCGGCGGGACTTAGTGGAGCGCGGGGTACCGGCGGAGAAGGTGGCGGTGGTATTGAATGGCGTGGAGTTATCGATGTACGGGCCACGCCAGCGCGATGGAGAGCTAGCAGAGGCGTGGGGGATAGCGCCGGATGAGTTAGTGGTGGGGTATGTAGGCACGTTGGGGATGGCGCACGGGCTGATGGGGGTGTTGGATACGGCGGAGTATCTACGCGGTGAGCGGGTGCGCTTTCTGTTGGTGGGGCCGGGAGCGGAGCGGGAGATGTTGATGTTGGAGGCGGCGCGGCGGGGACTGGAGAACGTCACGTTCATTTCTTCGCAGCCAAAGTCGATGATGCCGCGGGTGTGGAGCCTGGTGGATGTGGCGCTGGTGCATTTGAAGGATACGCCGGTGTTTGCGACGGTGATTCCTTCGAAGATCTTTGAGGCGATGGCTTCGGGGAAGCCGGTGTTACTGGCGGCGCCGGAGGGGCAGGCTAGCGAGTTAGTGGCGATGGAGGGGGCGGGAGTGCATGTGCCGTCCGGCGACCTGATGGCGTTGGCGCGGGCAGTGGGCGAGTTTGCGGAGGATGGCGAGGGGCGGGCGCGGATGGCGACGGCGGCGTTACGGGCGGCCCCGAGTTACAGTCGGGAGCGGCAGGCGCGGGCAATGACGGATCTATTTGGAGGAATGACCGGTGAGAAAAAAGATTCTATTGGTGGCCGGAGCGCGGCCGAATTTCATGAAGCTGGGTCCGCTGTGGCCGGAGTTGGCCGGGGATCCGGGCTTTGAGCCGGTGTTGGTGCATACGGGCCAGCACTATGATGAAGCGTTGTCGGGGCAGTTTTTGCGGGACTTAGGGTTGCCGCAGCCGGCGTATTTTCTCGAGGTTGGTTCGGGATCGCATGCGGCGCAGACGGCGCGGATTCTGGAGCGGATTGAGCCGGTGTTGGAAGCGGAGAGACCGGCGGCGGTGTTGGTGGTGGGCGATGTGAACTCGACGCTGGGCGCGGCGCTGGTGGCTGCGAAGATGGGGATTCCGGTGGTGCATGTGGAGGCCGGTTTGCGGAGCTTTGACCGGACGATGCCGGAGGAGATCAACCGGCTGGCGGTGGACTCGATTTCGGACTTGCTGCTGGCGAGCGAAGAGAGCGGGATGCGCAATCTGCGGGCGGAGGGCGTGCCGGAGAGCCGGATGCGGCTGGTGGGAAATCTGATGATCGACTCGTTGCGGGGGAACCTGGAGCGGGCGCGGCGGGTGGGCATTCAGGAGCGTTTGGGGATTTCGGAAGACTACGGGGTGGTGACTCTGCATCGGGCGGGCAACGTGGATGAGCCGGAGCGATTGGCGGAGTTGCTGGGGACGCTGGAGGTGATTGCGCAGCGGCAGCCGTTGTATTTTCCGGTGCATCCGCGGACGCGGGCGCGGTTGGAGGCGGCGGGGTTGTCCGTGAGCGAGCGGATTCACTTGCTGGAGCCATTGGGGTATGTGGAGTTTTTGGGTTTGGTGGCGGGTTCATCCGTGGTGCTGACGGATTCGGGTGGCATCCAGGAAGAGACGACGGTGTTGGGCGTGCCGTGTCTGACATTGAGAGACAACACGGAGCGGCCGGCGACGGTGGAGCAGGGAACGAATCTGCTGGCGGGGACGCGGCGGGAGTCGATTCTGGCAGCGTGGACGGGGGTGGATTGGGAACGGAAGCCGGGGCGGGTGCCGGAAGGCTGGGATGGCCGGGCGGCGGGCCGGGTGGTGGGGGCGCTGCGGGAGTTTCTGGGGATGGAGGCGAAGCGGGCTTTGGCGGCTTAGGAAGAAATTAATGAAGAGTTTGACGGCGGGCGCACGGCGGTGTGTCCGCCGTTTGTCGTTAGGTGAATGAGCCAGGCGGAGAGGAGGGTGAGGATGAGGTCGGTGGTTTCGGGGGTGCGGCCGGGGATGAAGCACTGGAAGATTTCGGTGAGGGTGAGCAGGAGGAAGACGGCGAGGGTGGCGATGCGGAGGGTGAGTCCGGTTTCGCGCCAGAGCCAGATGGCGCCGCCGTAGAGGAGGATTTTAGCGCTGAGGAGGCGGACGGATTCGACGCGGCTGTATTCGATGAGGGTGACAAAGGGGGTCCAGGTGAAGGAGTTGACGGCTTCGGCGGTGAAGCCGCCGGGGGCAATCTGGCGGATGAGGAGCCAGGCGGTGAGGAGGACGGCGAGGTAGAAGGTGCGATGACGGTTGGGCCGGCGAAAGAGGGTGGCGGCGAGGAGAAGGGCGAGGGCGGCGGCGGCGAGGCGGTTGGGGGAGATTTCGGAGTTGCGGACGAAGGATTGGAAGGGGAGCAGGGCGGCGGCGGCGAGGGTGAAGCGGAAGGCGGGGAGGCGGAGATGGAGGGCGATGAGGTGGAGGAGCAGGAGGGCAAAGAACACGTCGGCGAGTTCGGTGTAGCGCCAAGTGGGGTGGAGGAGGATGTGGGGGATGTGGAGGATACGGTGTAAACGGACATGCGGGAGGAAGGGAAAGGCCTGCCAGGAGAGCCAGGCAAGGAAGAAGAGGGCGAGGATAACGGCTTGAGGGGGAAGCCGGAAGCGGGTGAGGAAGCGGGAGGGGTTGGGGAGGAAAGAGGCGAGCGAGGCGCCGGTGAGGGCGCCGACGGCGTTACAGAAGATATCGCGAAGATTGGCATAGCGGCCAGGGATGCCGAGTTGAAGGGTTTCGAGGATGAAGGAGAGGACGGTGAGGCCGGCGACGACGTGAAAGAGGGAGCGGCGTTGGGTTTTGGGGGTGGAGAGGGCCCATTGGCCGATTAAGGCGGGGATGAGATAGAAGAAGAGGTTGAGTGCGATGTCGGTCAAGTCGCTGTTGCTGCCGATGCCGAGCCAGACGAAGGGGCGTTTGGCGTAGAGGGCGGGATCCCAGCGCCATGGGAAGAGTGAGAAATGGATGATGGCCAGGATGGCTAGAGCAAACAGGGGGCGCATGAACCTTGCAGGTAGGATAACGTGATCGCCAAGGAGGGGGGAACGAGACATGCGTACCAGAAGTTTGCGGGGAGGGTTAAATTGAGACCGGGATTCAATATCGAATCATTCATCAGGGTGCATTGCAGGGGGGGTACGGTCGGTGTGACGATAGTTCTAGTCCTGAATGAAATCAATTACTTCAAGCTGTGAAGGGGTGGAGCTGCGGCGGGGATGATCCGGCTCTTCCAAGTCTTTTTCCCGACTGGTGTTTTCGCGCTGCTGCTGTCGGAACTGGTGCTCTGTACGGGGTGCTATGTGTTGGCGACGTACCTGGTGTACACGCCGTACTGGGATCTGTATCTGATCAACGATGGGGGGTGGTGGTCCCTGGTTCCGGTCGTGTTCACGGTAGTACTGACCTTTTATTACCAAGACATGTATGTGAATCTGCGGATTCAGAGCCGGACGCTGTTGCTGCAGCAGTTATCGCTGGCCATCGGGGTGGCGCTGCTGGTGCAGTCGCTGTTGAATTACGGGCGGGTGGAACTGATGATGCCGCGGCAGATCATGCTGGTGGGGAGCATTTTCTCGGTGGTGGTGTTGGGGAGCTACCGGCTGATCTATGCAAGCCATGTGATTGGGATATTGGGGCGGCAGCGATTGCTCTTGGTGGGGAGGAGCGAAGTGTTGGAGGACATTACGCGAAAGATCGGGGAGCGGGTGGAGTTGGGGATGCGCGTGGTGGGATTTGTGGACGATGAGGAGACGCCCGGGGAGTTGGGGGGAACGCCGTGGCTGGGGCGATTGGGGGAGATCCGGCGGATTGTGGAGCAGACGAAGCCGGACCGGGTGGTGGTGGGGATGACGGACCGGCGGGGTCAACTACCAATGCTGGAGTTGCTGGACTTGCGGTTTCAGGGGCTCGCGATCGAGACGGCGGCGACGGCGTACGAGACGGTGTTTACGCGGCTGTCGATCAAGGAACTGCAGCCGGCGGAACTGGTGTTTTCGCCGGAACTGCGGCCGAATGTGGCGGTGATGGGTTTGCAGCAGGTGTATTCGTGGGCGTTGGCACTGGTGGCGCTGGTGCTGGCCTTCCCGGTGATGGTGTTGGTGGCGCTGGCGGTGCGGGTGAGTTCGCGGGGGCCGGTGTTCTACCGGCAGACGCGGGTGGGTTTGAACGGGAAACTTTTTACGCTGTACAAGTTTCGTTCGATGGGGGTGGATGCGGAGGTGGGGACCGGGGCGGTGTGGGCATCGAAGAACGATCCGCGGGTGACGCCGTTGGGGAAATGGCTGCGCAAGCTGCGTTTGGACGAACTGCCGCAGTTATTCAACGTGCTCAAAGGGGAGATGACGATGGTGGGTCCGCGGCCGGAGCGGCCGGAGTTCGTGAAGATGCTGAGTGAGAAGATTCCGTATTACCGGCAGCGGCATTATGTGAAGCCGGGGATCACGGGTTGGGCGCAGATCAACCACAAGTACGGGGACACGCTGGAAGACACGGTGACGAAGCTGGAGTATGACCTGTATTACATCAAGCGGCAGAGTGTGGTTTTCGATTTTTACATCATGTTCCAGACGGTGAAGGTGATGTTGCTGAGCCGGGGTGCGCAGTGAGTCTGCAGGCGGTGGTGTTCGATTTGGACGGGGTGTTGATGGAGTCAACGCCGTGGCATGCGCAGGCTTACCGGGAGGTGCTGGCGGGTGCCGGTGTGAGCGGGTTTTCGTACGCGCGGTTTGCGGGGATGCGGACGCGGGATGTGATGCAAGTGATCAACCGGGAAGAGGCGCGGGGTTGGGATGCGGCTCGGATCGGCGAGTTGTCGGCGGCGAAGACGGGGCGGGCGCTGGAGTTGATCCAGGCGAACCGTCCGTTGGTGCCGGGGTGCGTGGAATTGGTGCGGGGATTGGCGGATCGATATCGGGTGGGGTTGGCGAGTTCAGCCTCGCGGGAGAGCGTGGCGTGGTTTCTGAAAGCGTCGGGATTGGAGTTCGGGGTGGTGCTGACGGGGGGCGATGTAAAGGAAGCGAAGCCGTCGCCGGAGATCTATTTGCGGGCGATTGAGGCGTTGGGGGGCGGGGAAGCGCTGGTGGTGGAGGATGCGGTAGCGGGAGTACGGGCGGGCCGGGCCGCAGGCGCGCGTGTGTGGGGCGTGTTGACGAGTTCGGACGAGGCATCGTTGCGGGAGGCGGGGGCGGAAAGGTGTTTTGCGAGTTTGGGTGAGATGGGCGAGGCCTTGTTGGTATGAGATGGACAGGAATGATTCCGGCGGCGGGCCGGGGAACGCGACTTGGGTACGACTTGCCGAAGATTCTGTATCCGATTCTGGGGCGGCCGATGCTGGAGCATCTGGTGGAGCTGCTGGGTGTGCATTGTGGCGAATTCGTGGTGGTGGCGTCGCCGGAGGGCCGGGAGCCGGTGACGACGCAGTTGGCAGCCCGGGGCCGGGTGGCGGTGCAGCGTGAGCCGTTGGGGATGGCGGACGCGATCCGGAACGGGTTGGGCGAAGTGCACAGCCAATCAGTGGTGATTGTGTGGGGGGATCAGGTGGCATTGCGTCCCGAGACGATCGCCGAAGCGGTGCGTTTGCATGAGGCGCACGGAAACGCGATCACCGTGCCGACAGTGAGGCGGGCGAGGCCCTACATTCACTTTGATTTGCCGCGCGTACTGCAGGCGCGTGAAGGCGATGCCATGCCGGCCGAAGGGGAGAGCGACGCGGGGCTGTTTCTGGTGGAGGCGGAAGCGTTACGGGCAGTGCTGGCGGAGCCAGGCAGCAAGGAGTATGCGCGCGGTGCAAAGACGGGAGAGTTTAACTTTTTGCCGTTAATTCCGCGGATGGCGCAGTACGGAAAAGTGGAGTTGGTACCGATCGTGACGGAGATGGAAAGCGTGGGGATCAATACCCGTGAGGAAGCAGCACGAGTGGAAGAGTGGTTGAAGGGACGGGCATGAGCGAGAAGCTGCAGGTAGTACTTTTTTCGGGAGGATCGGGGACGCATTCGATTACGGAAGCGTTCATCAAGCAGCCGCAACTCGAATTAACGATTCTAATTAACGCTTACGACGATGGGCATTCGACGGGACGGCTGCGGAAGTTTATTCCGGGGATGTTGGGGCCGTCGGATGTGCGGAAGAACATCAGCCGTTTGATGCCGCGCAAGGAGACGTGTCACCAGGCGTTACAGAAGCTCTCGGATCTGCGTTTGCCGAAGGGTTTCGCATATGCGCCGGGTATGGAGTTGGTGCGGACCTATGCGGAGGGGCGGGGAAGTTCGCTGGAAGGCCAGATGGGGGCTCTTTACCGTCAACTGACGGTGGCGCAGGCGGAGGGTTGGCGCGACTGGTTCGGGGTGTTTCTGCAGTACGCGCTCGAGCGGGAGCAACTTGGCAAGCCATTCGATTTTAACGACTGCGCGTTGGGCAATATTCTTTTCGCCGGCTGTCATCTGGCGGCGGGCCGGGACTTTAACCGGGCGATGGACGATTTCGGGCGTTACTACGAAATCAGCGCGCGGTTGTTGAATATTACCTTGGGCGAAAGCCTGTTTCTGGTGGCGGAGAAAGAAGACGGAAGCGTTCTCAAGAGCGAAGGCGATATCGTCAGCGCGCAATCGACGGCCAAGATCTCGCATCTTTACTTACTCGATGAGCCGACTTATCGGGGTGAAGTCGAGATGGCGGCCGCGGTGGCGTGGAAGGAAGTGTTGCCGAAGGCGGTGAATCCACGGTTGAACCCAGAGGCAGCGGCAGCGATCGCGGCGGCGGACGTGATTATCTATGGTCCGGGGACGCAGCATTCATCACTGTTTCCGAGTTACCTAACGACGGGTGTCGCCGAAGCAGTGGCGGCGAATCAGGAAGCGGATAAGATCTTTGTCGGGAATATCAAGAAGGATTTCGATATTCAGGATGAAGACTCGGGAGAGCTCGCGCGAAAGTTATGGGGAGCGATGAGCCGTTACGGCCAGATCGAGGTGACCTGGAACGATCTGGTCACGCATTTCTTCTTTCAGGGCCGCGGCGATGAATCCGAATATGTGCCGTTCGATGAGGGCGCGTTCCACTTTCCGCTGGAGACAGTGAAGTTACGGGATTGGGAGACCAGTGACGGTAAGCACGCCGGCGGCTACGTACTGGACGAGTTACAGCAGATCGTACAGTCGAGACTGAGCATTCAGTTGGATCCGGCGCGGCATTTGGTGTCGATTGTGGTGCCGGCGTGGAACGAGGCGGCGACGGTGGGGGAAGTGCTGCGGGAGTTGAATCTGCTGGATTTTTCACGGCATGACCTGGGGAAAGAGATCATTCTGGTCGATGGCGGGTCGACGGACGGAACCGCGGCTCAGGCCCGGTTGGTGCGTGGAGTCAGGGTTTACGAAGCTAAGGGTGGACGGGGAGCGGCCCTGCGGACGGGCATTGATCAGGCGCGAGGCGACGTGATTGTCTTCTTCCCGGCGGATCGCGAGTATAAAACGACGGACGTCAACGCGATTGTCGATGGCGTGGTGGTGCAGGGCTATAAGGCCGTCTACGGTACGCGTGCGGTAAAGACGACCGTGGATGAGCGACTGAAGCAGACTTACGAAAGTTCGTACTTCCTGCCAGCGCTGAGTAAGTACGGCGGAATGGTGTTGAGTACGACGGCGCTCTTTTTGTTCAATCGCTACATTACGGATACGTTGACTTCGGTGAAGGGCTTCGATGCGCGGGCGTTGAAGGCGCTGGCGCTGGAGAGCAACGGCGTTGATTTGGATGCGGAGATTGTGGCGAAGTTGTCCCGGGAGAAACAGTTCATTTTGGAGATTCCCGTGGACTATGCTCCGCGGACGCGGGCGCAAGGCAAGAAGATGACGATGGGGGACGGATTCGGGGCGATTATGGCGCTTTGGCGCTACCGTTTCTTACGGAGGTAGACGAGGAGTAAGAGACTCGCACTGAGGGCAAAGGTGCCGGGTTCGGGAACGGGGGTGAGGAGGAAGGCGATGATGACCCCGTCCGAGGAGCGCCCGGCATAGCCGGCGATCTGGCCCAGGTCGTTGATGAAGCCAGCGGAACGAAGTTCGAGATCGGAGCCGGGGGGAAGCAAAGAGTTCAGGTCCACAAGGACGCCATCGAACCAGGCAATGGCGCGCTTGGAGCCATCGGGGAGATAGCCGATGCCGGAGATGACCCGGCCATCGGGGGTGGAATCGGTAGCGAGGGTTTCGAGCCAACCGGAAGCGGGATGTAGATTGACGAGGGTGGAGGAGCCGGGGGCGCGATAGAAAGCGTTGCTAGGCGGGCCGGTGGGGCTGGGATGGGAGAAGCCGGCGATACCGCCGGCGTTATTGATCTGGCTGCCGTAACTGGAGCCACCAAAACCGCCAAGGTCGGTGACGACAGCGCCTTCGTAAAGGAAAGCGGCAAAAAGGGCGGAAGGTCCATTGGAAGTACGCTGATAGCCGGTAACGGCGCCCGAGGAATTGATGCTATTGGGCCAGCCGAAGTCGCCGCCCATGTTGGGGATCCAGGTGGTGGTGCCGGAGACGGAGTCATAGACCCAGGCCGAGTCGGGGTTGCCGGGCTGGTTACCAGTGCCGATGACGAGGCCGCTGGAGTTCATGCCAAGTGTAATGGCGTAAGGGGCAATGGCGGCAGAGACATCGGTGAGGTTACCGGCGAAGGTGTAGATATAGGGGTGGACATCGCCGTTACCGGTGATACTCCAGCCGGCGGCATTGCCCTGGTGATCGATGCCGCGCGCCTCGCCAAGTGAGCCCCCGAGATTCGGGATGAGGGTAAAAACACCGTTGATGTAAGTGAAGCCTTGTCCGATGCCGCCGGAGTAAGATACTCCGGCAATATAGCCGACGTCATTGAGGGCGTAAGGGCGAGTCTCGGTGGCTCCGGGGGGAGCAATGAAACTGATTTGGTAAATGGGGAGCGCCTGAAGGACGACGGACGTCAGGATCAGTAACCATGCGGCGCGCATGCCTGGAAGAATAACACCGGTGAAGGGTAAAGGGGAGTTATTTTATGGGCCGGTTTTGTGGGGTCCAGGAAAGAACCTGTTTGGCTTGTTGGATGTCGAAAGGATGAAGCGGTTTTAACGAGCGGACGCGGTAGCGGGTCAGGGGTACGCTGCGTTTGAGGAGTTTGCCGAGTAGTTCGACGCCGGAAGCGGCGGTCATCAGGAACCAGACGGGGACGCGGAGGACGGGCGCCTTGGGTTTGATGAAGTTGAGGTATTGGTTTTGGTCGACCGGGGTGGGGTCGACGAGGTTGACGGTTTGGCCGGGGGCAGCGGGGGCGGCGGCGGCGAGGATGAGGGCTTCGACGACGTCATCGACGTGGACGAGAGGGAGTTTGCGAGAGCCGTCTCCGGCGACGATCCAGCGGCCGGCCAGTTTGATGACGCCGTTGGGGGTAACGGATTCGGCGCCGGGTCCGTAGATCTGGCCGGGGCGGAGGATGACGGCGGGTAGGCCGGAATCGCGGACTAAATGCTCGGCTTCGAGCTTGGTTTGGGTGTAAGCGCCGCGTTGTTCAGGGAAGGGTTCAAGCGGGGAATTTTCGTTGATGAAGACGCCGTCGGGGTGGCCAGCGTGGTCCATGACCCCCATGGAACTGACATAGACGAGGCGGCCGACTTGATGACGGCGGCAGGCGTCGAGGATATTGCGGGTGCCGTGGACGGTGCCAGAGTGGAAGGCTTCGGGGGGGCCTTTCATGGCGGCGCCGACGTGATAGACGGTCTGGACGCCGGCGACGGCGCGGTCGACGTCGGAGGGGTTGCCGAGGTCGCCGATGACGGCATTCAAGTGGGCGAGGGCGTGTCCGGAGGGGAGAGGGCGGCGCAGGAACAAGCGGGGCTGATGGCCATCGGCGAGGAGACGGGCGACGAGTTTAGCGCCGAGGAAGCCGGCGGCACCGGTGACCAGGATTTTGGCGGGTGGCGGGGGCTGGGTGCGCTGGGCTTCGAGGGCGTCTTTGTCGGTATCGGGGGCGAGGCTGGCGGCGGTGACCCAGCGGACGGCATTGCGGCCTTCGGCGGGCTCGACGGGAATGGGGGCGTTTTCGGCGAGGGTCTGGTAGAAGGCGCGAACGGCGGCATAGATGCCGGGAGAGGGCTTGATGCGGCCGGTGGCGAAGCCGAAGAGGGCGGCGGGGGAATCGATGAGGCGCTGAAAGCCGGTGCGGACACCGTTGATGATGGCGTGCAGTTGTTTTGGGCCGGGGTAGGCGCGGTAAAGGGTGCAGCTTTGGAGAAAGCAATCGATGTGGAGGGTGCCGCGGGTGCCGTGGAGCCACATTTCATTCTGGACTGGCTGCATGTTCCAACTGAGCAGGATGTGGCCGGTAGCACCGTTGGCGGCCTGGGCGGTGGCGCGCCATTCGTCGTAGGTGAGGAGGGGATCGCGGCCGGTGGAGTGGTGGAGGACGTTCAAGGAAGAGATGGGGCCGAGGAAGGCTTCGATGAGGTAGAGGGCATGGACGCCAAGGTCGCGGAAGGGGTATGAGCCTTGGCGGAAAACGGCGGGCATGGGTCCGCCGGCGTAGGGCGGGTACTCGGAGCCGCGAAAGAGGTGGAGGCTCAGGGGATCGCCGATGCGGCCTTGTTTGACCAGTTCGAGGGCTTGGGCGACGGGAGGCTCAAAGCGGGCGGAGTGGTTGACCATGAGGCGTTTGCCGGCGGCTTGGGCGGCGGCGATCATACGGTCGCACTCTTCGACGGATTCGGCCATGGGTTTTTCGACGAGGACATGGCAGCCGGCTTCGAGGGCTTCAAGGGCGAGCGGGCAATGGGAGACGGGCGGGGTGAGGATGTGTACGGCGTCTAGGCGATGGGCGAGGATGCCGGCGAGGTTGGGGGCGGTATGGGGGACCTGGAACTTGCGGGCGAGAGCCTGGGCGCGATCGAGAGCGGGGTCGGCGATGGCGACGAGTTCGACGTTGGGGGTGTCGCGGAGGGCGATGAGGTGGCGTTCGGCGACGTAGCCGGCGCCGACGAGGCCGACACGGAGTTTTCGGGACATGGTTATTGGGGGCTCCGGAGTTGGAGAGCGGCGAGGGATTGGGAGAAGACGCGGGAGGGTTGAGAGACCGGAGTGAGCGCGGAAAGACGTGGCCCGAGGAGGGCTTGGATTTGAGCGCAGGTTTGGGGGTCGCAAACTAAGCCCGCTTGGAGCGCGGTCTGGCTAAGGCCCTGGGCGAGACGGCTGGGGGTCCAATCGGTGTCGTAGGCTGTAAAGCGTAAGGTGGGGTGATAGAAGTGGAGCATGGGGACGAATTCAAAGGGGACAAACCAGTGTTGGGTGGGCCCGTGTTTGGTGGGTGGGGCGGCCAGTTGAGCGAAGTAGGTGAGGATTTGGTCGAGGTGGGGGCGTTCGGTTTGGGCGGCGACGGCCTCGGCGCGGTAGGCGAGAACGGTGGGGATCAGGCTGAGGGCCAAGGCAGTGAAGAGCACGGGGGCCACTGCGGGGCGCGATTGGGCGAATAAGGAGACCGCGAGCGCAAGGGCCATGGAGCAGGCGATGGTGAAGGAGCCGAGGTAGTGGGTGTACGGGATGGTCATCTTGATGGTGATGAGCAGGAAGACGACCGCATAACTGAGGAAGGGGTAGGATTCCCGGGGAAGACGGTTTCGGAAGAGCCAGAGTAGCGGGAGCGCGGCGAGGTAGACGCCGAATTCCCAGGGGGAGGCTTGGAATTTGGCGATCCACATTTCGGTGAAGGAGATGGGGGAAAAATTCTGGCGAGAGAGGGCCAGGTAACCCATGGCGAGATAGCCTTTGAGGAAATTCAGGTTCAGGAGGCCCATGGGCCAGGAGAGGAGGAGGACGAGGGTCCAGGTGAGGAGTCCACGGGCGGCGGGAGCGAGTAGCCCGCGCCAGCCGGCAAAGTGACGGAGGAGATCGCGGCGGGCAAACAAGAACGTGATGAAGAGGCCGGCGGTGAGAAAGGCGGCGCTTTCGACGGTGGCATAGGCGATGGCGAGCAGGGCCATCATGGCGTAGAACCAGCGAGGGTTGAAGTCGCGCAGAAAGCGGCCAGCGGCGGCCAGGGTAAGCAAGGAAACCAGGACGAAGACGAGATGTTGAGAGATCGCCATGCAGGTGACTAAGGCGGTGCGATTGAAGCCGATGAGCAGGCCGGCGAGAAGGCCACCCCAGGGGGGTAGGGAAGGGAAGAGCCACCAGAAAATAAGGATGGAGGCCAGGGTGGTGAGCAGGTGAAAGACAATTCCGGAATTTCGGTATTCGCCAGGATCGGAGAAACCGATGAGTTGGCCAAATGAGAGCCAGTAGGCGTAGACGGGCCCGTGGAAGTGACGGTACATATTGATGTCGCCGGTGGAGCGGATGTATTCAGAGAAGGAGGAGCGTTGGCCGGGGGTGCGCATCAACTCGAGACCTTTTTGAACAAAGGTGGGGAAGGAGAGGGCGTGCTGGTCAAGGTAGTTGGCGGCAAAGCCGCGCGTACCGGCCCACATATAATCGGCTTCGTCGTAGGTATAGGGGTACGAGGGTGCGAGGCCCGCGAAGAGAAAGAAAACGGCCAGCACAATGAGTAGCGCGGCGATCCAGAAGGGTTTACGGGGCATGAGTGAGAGCGGGAGAGCCTTTCTGACGGAGGACTTGGAGATGAATTTCGGCGAGTTGGCGGCGGTAGGCCGAGGGTTGGTGATGAGCGAGGGCGCGATGCTGAGCGGCCGTGGCGAGGCGGCGGGCCTGGGGGAGATCGGACAGGAGCGCGGCGAGAGCGGCGGCGAGGGCGGGAGGATCGCGGGGCGGGACGAGAAGGGCGGTCTCCTCGTGGGTGACGATTTCCGGGATGCCGCCGACCTGGGAGGCGACGATGGGGACGCTACCCATCATGGCCTCGAGTAAGGCGTTGGGAGAGCCTTCCGAGTGTGAGGGCATCACGAAGAGATCGGCTAAGCCATAAAAAGGCTTTACATCGGCATGGTGTCCGGCGAGGGTGACGCGGGAAACGAGATTGGCGGCGGCGATGGCGGCGGTGAGGGGAGCGCGAGCGGGGCCTTCCCCGATGAGAAGGGCGTGCCAGGGGAGTTGGGGGTGCTGGGACTGGAGGAGTTGGAGGGCCTGGATGAGGTCAAGGTGACCTTTTTCGTGGGAGAGGCGGCCGACGATGAGGAGAATCGGGACATTGGGAGGGAGAGGGGCGCGAGCGGCGGCGATAGCGGCGGGGTCTGGCGGCCAGGGCTCGAGGGTGTTGTGGAGGATGGAGATGCGTTGGGGCGGAATGCCGAGGGCGGTGAGCTGGTTTTTGAAAGGCCCGCAGACGGCGACGAGGTGATCCGGGTGGCGGAGGCTCCAGCGGTCGAATTGGTTGTAGAGGCGCTGTTTGAGGTTGGTGGCGGTGTAGCCGTGGTGGAAGGCGATCCAGGGGTAGGTTAGGTGGAGTCCGCTACGGGCGAGGAGGAAGTGGGACTTGACGTGATGGGTTTGGATGATGTCGGGGGCGAGTGAGTGAATGAGCTCGCGGACTTTGGGAAGGAGTGAGGGATCGAAAGGACCGGACTCTTCGAGGGGATGGACGGTGAGGCCGGCGGCGCGGGCGCCTTCGATGAGGCCATTGGGGCCGTCGTGGGGACGGGTGAAGGTGACGATGGAGAGTTCGACGGAGGGGTGACCTTCGGCATCGGGTTGGAGGGCGGAGTGGGCGAATTGGAAGACGTTTTTGGCGGGTCCGGTGACGAAATTGCTTTCGAGGAAGGATACGATGCGGAGGGCCCGGGGCGGTCTGGTAGTACTGGAACTGGTGGATTGGGCAAACGTCACGAGCCTTTAGTTTAGCTAAAGCAAGCCCATGGCGGCGAGGATGGAGCGGCGGAGATGATCCTCTCCGCCGAGGGCGGAGGCGTAGGCATGAGCGCGTTCAGCGATGGCTTGACGCTCCCCGGCGTGGAGCCAGTAGTGCTGGATCTGGTCTTGGAGTTGGGCCACATCGCCAGGTTTGACGATGACGGCGTGGCCGGGCGGCAGGACGTCGTCCACGCCGAGGCAGCGGGAAACCACCACACATTTTCGGAGGGCCATGGCCATCAGGTAGACGCCGATGCCGGCCTGGATTTTGGCGTCGGCGCGAATCGGGAGGACGACGAGGCGGGCGCGGGAAGCGAGATGAACGAAGAATTGGCTATCGGAGTCGTTGTAGAAGAGTTCGACGTTAGGGGGGATGGTGAGTCCGGCGAGTGAGGAGCCGTGGGGGAGGAGGTCATTTTCGTGGGCGGTGAGGATTTTGACGGGGTAGCCCAGGGGAGCGACGGCGGCGAAGAGGGTGGCGAAATCGCGGCGGGAGCGTCCGCCAACAAAGATATAGCCTTCATCGGTGGGGGTGGTAAGTTGGACGAGTTCCCAGGAGTTGACTTTGAAGGGAACGTAGTGGAAGCGTTCCGGCGGGAGCTTATAGAAGGCGGCGAAATGGGCACTGTCGCGGAAGTAGACCAAGAGCCGATGGATGCGGCGGAGTGACCAACGGAGCCAGGGAAGGAGGCGGGGCGAGGGGTTGACGGCGAAGAAGTCGAGGGTGACGATTTTGCAGCGGTGAAAGGGCCAGAGCGCGAGCAGGGTAGTGACGATTAGGAGTTGGCGAACATCGAAGTGCAGGATGAGGTAGTCGGCTGAGAGGGCTTGGCGCGCCAGGGCCCAGGGGCGGCCGGGTTCGACGAAGGATATGTTGACGCCGGAGGACGCGACGCGTTCAAGCCCGGCAATATCGGTGACAATTCGCATGAGTCTTGATTCTCGCTTAAGGAGGGAGGCCTGACGTGCATATCTGGCATACTAGGAACTCATGCAGGCAACTGGCCGAACCCGCCAGTATTTCCTCAACGTTTTTTGGAGTTGGCTGGGTGTCGTAACGCTGTTGGGCACGGGGGTGGCGGTATCGCCGGTTCTCTTCCGGACATTGGGCGACGTACAAGCGGGCATTTGGACGCTGGCCATCTCTTTTGTTGAGTATTTCTGGATCATTGACATCGGCTTCCGTCCGGCGACGGTAAAGCTTTGCGCGCAAATGCTGGCCGAGGGGCGGCGGGACAGCATCAACGTGCTGTTGAATACGGCGATTGGGTATACGGGAGCGGCGGGGATTTTGGTGTTTGCGTTGCTTTCCGTGGGCGAGGGGTGGATTGCGCGGGTATTGGGCGTGAAGCATCCCGATTTCGGATTTCTGCTTTTCGCGGTGGGGTTGAGTTGGTCGTTTGGATTGGTCTTTAACGTCTTTACGGCCGCCCTCGAAGGCTTCGAGCGGTTCGATTTAAGCAACCGGAATGCGATTCTGGTGATGTTTGTACGGAGCGCGGGGACGCTGGGGTTGATGTGGTCAGGCTACGGACTGCGGGCGTTGGGATGGAATATGCTGGCGGCGCAGTTTCTGGGCTACGGGCTGGCGGGGTGGCAACTCTACCGTGTGTTTCCGGAGGTGCGCATCCATCCGGCGTTGGTGGAGCGGGAGATGGCGGTGAAGCTGTTCGCGTATGCGCGGCAGATTGCGCCCGCGTTGCTGGCGTCGCGGCTGCAGATTGCGCTGCTGCCTAGCTTAATCACTTCGCTCGGGTCCGTGCGGCTGGTGGCGTATTTCGGCAATACACAGAAGGTACTCGAGTATTTGGGCGAGGGCATTGGGCGGATTGGGCAAGTAACCATGCCGCGGGTGACCGAGTGGCAGACGCACGGGGAGACGGAGAAGATCGTGGCTTTGGCGCGCTACGGAAACCGCTATTGTCTGATGCTGTGGCTGATGGCGGGTACGTTTCTGGCGGTGTACAGCGAACCGCTGTTCCGGTTGTGGATTAGCGAGAAGTTTGTGACGGAGACGCGCGGACTGATGCCGGTGCTGCTGGTGGGGTATACGCTCTCCTATGGCCAATTCCTATCGGCGGCCATTCTGATGGGGGTGGCGCGGTATCAGCGGTACTCGCTCTCGTTCTTTGGCGAAGCGTTGGTGGTGTTGGGGGGAGTGGCTTGGCTGTTGCCGCGTTACGGGCTGATGGGGGTGGCGGTGGCGCTGGCGGTGGGTATGACCTTGAACCGTAGTCTCAATTTGAGCTGGATTTTTCAGCGCGAGTTTCGGGTGTCATGGCTAGAGATGATGTTGAGCATTTATACGATGCCTCTGGCACTAGGGGCGGGGTCGGTGCTGGGGTTAATGGCGTTGCGGGAGAAGGTTTTACCGGGAATGCATTTGTGGGAATTGGGGTTGGTGGGGTTGCTGAACACGGCGGCGCTGGCGGTGGCAGCGTTTTGGCTGGTGCTGGAGCCGGAGCACCGGCAAGTGGTGGTGGCGCAGGTGAGGCGGCGGTGCGGGTTGGCTATCGCTTGAGAGCGAGATGAAGGCGTCCGAGGAGACCGGCGAGCGGGGTATGGCTGAGAAGGGCGGGAAGGAAGAAAGGGTGGGCGAAGTCGCGGGAGGGGCGCACGAAGCGGGCGAACAGGTCGCGGGCTTGGCGGGTGCGTCCATGGTAGCCGTAGACGGAAGCGGTTTTGAGGGCGCGGGCGGCAAAGAAGCGATCCACCAGGGGGCGGAAAGCTGGGGGACAGGTGCGGAAGATGTCTTCGGGGTCGCGGAGGAAGGGCTCGATCTGGCGGACGCCGCCTTGGTTAATGGCTAGTTCAGAG
Organism: Bryobacter sp.; assembly: GCA_022843605.1. Lineage (GTDB taxonomy): Bacteria > Acidobacteriota > Terriglobia > Bryobacterales > Bryobacteraceae > JALHNI01. The sequence continues at coordinate 5,348 of JALHNI010000013.1, read as the reverse complement.
GCATCTTCGTAGCGCAGGGTGAGGGGTTCGGGGTCGAAGTAGAAATCGGCGTTTAGATGAAGTTTGAGGTAGAGGTGGGCATCTTCACTGAATAGACAGCGATCGTGGTCGTAGAAGCCGCCGTGGCGGAGGGCGGTTTGGCGATGGAGGACGCAGGAGGAGGGGAGGGTGTTGGCCAGGATGGCGACGAGTTGGGAAGGTGGCGAGTCCGGGGAGAGGCGGAAATGGCCTTGGGGGACGTGGAGGCGGTGCCAGCGCTCTTCGGTGGTGGAGTTTTGGGGAAAGATGCGCATGCCCCAGTTGAGGGCGGCGACGGGGTGGGTTTCGAGGCGGGCGAGGGTGCGGGCGAGGAAATCAGGCAGCCAGGCGTCATCGCCGTCGAGGAAGGCGACGTAATCGGTCTGGGCGAGGCGAAGGCCGTGATTGCGCGCCGAACCGGGGCCAGCGTTGGGTTGATTGATTAAATTGAGACGGGGGTCTAAATAAGCTGCGGCTATTTGAGGACTGGAGTCGGTGGAGCCGTCGTCGATGACGTAGAGGGTGAAGTCTGAATGGGTTTGGGCGAGGATGGAATCGAGGCAACGGTTGATATAACGGGCTTTGTTATAAAGGGGAACGACAACCGCGATGGTGGGCATGATCAGGAAAAGGTGGCGGCGAGCACGAGCGCTTCGATTTCGCTGCCGGGGCCGATACGGCTGAGGAGATCGAAGCCGGAAGGGGTGCGGCGAAAGATAGATACTTCGTGAACGGGGGGATTTTCGGTGATGGTGCGTCCGACGATCCAGAGGCCATTGGGGTTCAGGCTATTAAATACGGCGCGGGCTCCCGTGGCGAGCCGCTCCGGGGAAAAGTACGCGTGATTGAAGATGTTCATGGAGCGGATGACGTCGACGGGTGAGGCGAGCGCGTCGAAGGCGGAGTGGTGGATGACACGGAAGCGCGGATCGATGCGGGCGAGTTCGGCGGCTTCGGGGTGGACGATGGGAATTTTGCGGAAGACCAAGCCCTGATGGGTGAGGGCGGGGCTGGAGAAGAGATCGTGATCGAGCCAGGAGGCGGGGAGTTGCCAGGAGGCGGAGGTGCGATAGAAGCGGGAGCGGGCGCGCGCTCCAAGGTAGGAGTTGACGGTAAGCAGGTAGGGTTCAGGGGGCACGAGGCGGACGACGAAGGGGCCCTTGATGAACTGGAGCGGGGCGCCATCTTTCTCAAAGATCCAGACATCGCCATTGGGGAGAGTGGCTTCGAGGAGGAACAGAGTGAGGTCTGAGGCGGTGAGGGTGGCAGCGGGGAATTGAGCCAGGAGGGGGGCACCCCATTCAGCGGACGTGAGGCAACTGGAGGCAGCCCAATCATGGACGTTGGGTTGTGTCTGGGCCGGGAAGTGGGCGGCGAGGATGGAACCGATTTGGGGGTTCAGGTTGGCGAAGCGTTGACGAACGGTGGTGCGCCACACGCCGCTCGAAAGCTGCATCTGCCGCATGACGTGGTCAAAGAGAGCCACTTCCTGGCCGGAGGGAGGCTGAGCTGTGCGGAGTAGCTGGTAAGAGACGCGGTTGGAGGAACGCAGCGTGAAGCGGGAAGTCGAAGACGGCAACGGGAAATCGACCAGATGGCGTATGCCTAGTTTGAGCACGAAGCGGGTTCCAGGATGGATGGCATGACTAAGTCTCAGTGTACCGCTGGTTGTACCGTCTGGTTCGTACCACTAGTTTGGGAGGACTGGGGGGTGCTACGCTGAGCGGAGTTCACGCCATGCCCATGCTATCGATTGTAATTCCCGCCTATAACGAAGAGGCCTTTATTGCCACGTTGCTCGAACAGGTGGTGAAGGTGCCGACGGAGAAACTGGGGTTCACGAAGGAGATTCTGGTGGTGAACGATGGATCGAAGGACGGGACGGAGGCGGCGGCGAAGCGCTTTGCCGAGTCGCATCCGTCGGTAAGGGTGCTGACGCAGGTGCCGAATCAGGGCAAAGGGAAGGCTGTGCGGCGGGGAATCGCGGAGTCTACGGGGGACTATGTGCTGATTCAGGACGCCGATCTGGAGTATGATCCGCAGGATTATCTGGTGTTATTGGGGGCACTGGAGAAGGGCGGAAAGGTGAGCGTCTATGGAAGCCGGACGATGGGGCAGGCGCGCTTAAAAAAGGGCTTTACGTTGTTTTGGGGACGGCATGCGGAGCAGGAGTTTGGGCCCTGGCTGGCGGGGCAATTGCTGACGCTGTGGACGCTGCTGCTATATGGGACGCGAATAACGGACACACTGACGGCCTACAAGCTGTATCCGGCCCAAGCGGTGCGGGCGATGGAGATCCAGACGTCGGGTTTTGAGACGGATCATGAGATTACGGCGAAGCTGCTGCGGGGTGGGGTGCGGGTGGTAGAGGTGCCAATTGCTTATCATCCGCGGGGCGTGGAGGAGGGGAAGAAGATCCGACCCATCGATGGGGTGATCGCGGTGTGGACTTTGCTGAAGTATCGCTTTAGCTCTTGACGATGTGGGGGCGGCCGGGGATCGTTCCGAAGGTGGCGGTGGGCGTTTTGGCCTGCCTGTTGCTGTTGCAGTTTTCGCCATTGGTGCCGGCTGTGGTCAGCCGGCTGGCGGACCGTTGGGAGGAGCCGCAAGGCGAGGTGGTGGTGGTGCTGGGGGCGGACATGCTGGGCGATGGGACGCTGGGGTTGGGGTCCTATTGGCGGGCAGTGTATGGGGTGCGGGCGTACCGGAAACACGCCTTCCGCAAGGTTATCGTCTGCGGGGGAGACGGGGGCAGTAGCCGGCCACTGGCGGAGGCGATGAGTGAATTCATGCAGGCACTGGGGGTGCCCCGGGAGGCAATCGTGCTGGAGGGGAAGAGCCGGAGTACGCGCGAGAATGCGTTGTTTACCAAGGAGCTATTGCCCGGGGAGCGGCGGGTGGTGCTGGTGACCAGCGATTTTCATATGTGGCGGTCGCGGCGGGTATTTGAGCGGGTGGGGTTGGAGGTGGTGTCGATGCCATTTCCCGATGTCGGGAAGCGGTGGAGTGGTTGGCCGCAGCGGTGGCTCTGTATTTGGGAGGTGGGCGGGGAGCTTGTGAAGATCGGGTACTACCGGATGAAGGGCTGGATTTAGGGGAGTGTGCGGCTGTTGAGAATTTCCTGGGCAGCGCGTTGAACGCCCTGGCGATTCCAGTGAGTGTCGTCGAGGTAATAGATGTAGGAGCCGTTGGGAATACTTTCGGCGGCCGCGCGGCGGAAAGCTTGAGTGAGGTTCAAGACGGCGATACGTTCGGCCTGGAGTTGGGCGACGAGGGAATCGAGGTATCGGGGTTCTTGGGGGGCGGTCGGTTCGCCGGGAAGCCAAGGGAAGTAGACGTTGTACTTGTCGGGGACGAGTAGGACGAGGAAGCGGTTGCCGGTGCTTTCGACAAGGGTGCGCATTTCCACCAGGGACTGAGCGGAAGCGGAGCGGAGGCGTTGGAAGTTCTCGATTTCAGAACGAAAGAAAAGGATGGGGGTGCCGTTTTGCAATTGCTTCCCGACGACGGAGCGCTGCGGCAGCCGGGGGAACACGCGATCATTCTCGAGGGTGGAAACGGTGCGGCGGGCGGCGATGCGGAGGGGCGAATAAGCCGGTAAGGATTCGGCTAGGCGTCCGGTGGCTTGGGCGCGCTGAAACCAGGGTGAGTCTTCGGCGACGACGCGGCCGATAAGGCGTTGGGAAAGGCTGGCGCCGCCGGCTTTGAAGCTGGCGGGCAAATCGAAGCGTTCGGAGACCTGAAAGATCACTAGCCCCTGCTTGAGGCGGAGGCGTTCGATGAGGCGCGAGACGGTAGACCAGCGGGTGACACCGGCAGCATTATAGACGCGTTGACCGGAGAGTTGGGCGAGTTGCGCGCTGAGGGTATCGGTGTCGGTGAGCCCGGAGCCGGCGGCGAAAGAGTCACCTAGGAGGAGCACGGAAGCGGACTGCGCGGCAGCACCGGGTGGATTACGGAAGCCGTATTCGTCGGTGGTGAACCGCTCGGGCCGGTACTGGCGCAGGGCGGGCAGGTTGGCGAGGTTGGCGAGATCGCCGTAGGCGTTTTGGCTATAGACGCTGAGAGGGGTAAAGGGGCCTTCGCTGGTGGGATAGACGGCGACGGCTTCCCAGGCGCGGAACGCCAGAAATTGGGGTGGGATAAGGCGGGCGCCCAGGTCAGCCAGGGCGGCGGAGAGAACGAGGAACCAGATGAGACGTGGCAGCATGATCAGAATTGGAAGTAGAGGAACGGCGAATCCTGCCGGCCGTAGATGAGAAAGAGACAGACGAGAAAGAGCGCGGCGAGCGAGAGCGCGGCGAGCGGTTTCCATTGATGAGAGAGTTCGAAGACGTTAGGGCCGAAGTGGGCGAGTCCGGCGGCGATGGCAAGAAAGGCCAGGAGGGTGGATGAGCCGGCGATGGGCGTGCCGGGTGTCCAGAAGAACATTTTTTCGAGGAGGCCGAGGGCCATGGGGAAATTGTCGGCGCGGAAAAAGGTCCAGCCGATGACGACGAGGAAAAAGGTAGAGACGGTTTTGCACCAGAGGGGCAGGGCTTGGAGGGGTTGAGCGAAGGCGCGGTTAAGGGAGAGGAGGAGGCCGTGATAGCCGCCCCAGACGATGAAGGTCCAGCCTGCACCGTGCCAAAGGCCGCCGAGGAGCATGGTGATGAGGAGGTTGCGGTAGGTGGCAAAAGTGCCGTCGCGGCTGCCGCCGAGGGGGATATAGAGATAGTCGCGAAGGATGGAAGAGAGCGAGATGTGCCAGCGGCGCCAGAAGTCGGCGATGTCGATGGCCCGGTAGGGCGAATTAAAATTTTGCGGGAGACGGAGACCGAACAAGAGGCCAAGTCCAACGGCCATTTCACTATAGCCGGAGAAGTCAAAGTAGAGCTGATAGGAGTAACCGAGCATGCACATCCAAGCCTGGGGGGTGGAGAGGGTATTCCATAGGGCGAGGGCGGGATTGATGACGGCGGCGAGGCTATCGGCGACGATGACCTTTTTGATCATCCCGAAGACAAAGTAAGAGGTGCCCTGATGGAGGAGGGCGGATCGATTAGGGAGATCGAGGTGTTCAAGATCTTTCTCGATTTCACGGAACCGCACGATGGGGCCAGCGACCAACTGCGAGAAGAGTGAAACATAGCAGGAGAACTCGAAGATGTTGCGGGTGGGGGTGATGACGCGGCGGTAGCTATCGACGATGTAGGTGATGGTGTGGAAGGTGTAAAAGGAGATACCGACCGGCAGGACGATGTCGAGCACGGGTAGGGAGAGGTGAAAGCCGAAGGTTTCGGCGAGGCTTTGGGCGGTAAAAAGGGTGAAGTTGGCGTATTTGAAGACGG